>JANYGM010000118.1 GCA_025362415.1 bacterium | reverse complement strand
TTTTTATAATTTGCATTTTTTCTTATGCCCATTGTGGGCTTGATGAGTTTCAAAAATTGCCCCACACTTACATACATAATTACTATCTTGTTTTTCTGGTGCTGTGGGAATATGTACTTTTGGCTCTTCTGTTTGAATGCTGCTTTCATTTCTCCTTTTCTCTCTATAATCAATCAAAAAAGTCTGGTAAAAATCTTTTGCAAGTGTTGGAGTGAGATTATCCACCTCAAAAATTCCCCCAAAAGCATCTAAAAACGCCTTCAAACTACTTGTAAAGTTCACTATACGAGGGCTACATATAAAGCCCTCGTGTAGTGCCTCCAAAATTTCATTTCGCATCATTCTTTATTTTAAAAATGATTGATAATATAAAATCTCTTTGTTATCGTAAATCACCCACTCTTTTAGTATCTCTTGACGTTCTTTCATTTCTTTTAGGCAGTCAGCATTTATTTTGATGGGATTTTCTTTATATCTTTCCTTCAATGAAAGAATAACTTTTTCAGCAATTTCTACTCTTGTTTCATTGATATTTCTTTGAATTGTGTAGAAAGTTATTTGTTCCTGGCATACTTTTATTGAGTCCATTATTTTTTTAGGTTTAAGCAGGGCTTTTGCCCTGCGTGGGTGAGTTAGTTATCTTTTTACGTGGCAGGAATAATACAAACACAATTTTCTTCCTCAAACATTTGCTCAAATTCCAGAGGCGCATATTCTTCAAATGGTAGTTGCTCGTTGGTTTCCCATTTGGCGTATATGGCTTTCAAGCCTGCCCACTCCAAAAATTCCTGCATTTTTTGAAACTCCTTAATTTCGTCTTCCAAGTCCTCAACCAATTTGTCCTTTGATTTTTTGGCATCATCTAGTGCATCTTGGATTAGATGAAAGTACAATTCATTGCTTGTTATTTTCCTTTTTAAGCTTTTTAAGTCGTTCATAATAATTTTTTAGTTTAAATTTTGAATTTATAGCCTCTGTTTTAGAGGCTGTCCTTATTTGATTTTTATTTTTAGAAAAGCTCGTCTAATTCGTCATTTGACAAATATTCCGTTATTTCAATGTGCTTTACTTCTGTTCCTTCCAATCTTTTGAGATACACTTCTTTGTTTTTTCTATCAACATACGCCTCAAATTCCAATTCTACTTTTTCCTCCACCGTTTCTGAACTTTTGTACCATTTGCCATCTTCGTCGTCATCATCTTCAATGTCCGCATTTTCCAGTATGTCTTGGATTTTCTCTTCTATTGTTGGGTGGGTAAGCAAGTATTTACTCACGTTTAGCGCATACTCTTCAGTTTCTAACCAAACTTTTGCAATAGGGTCTATATTGTCATTTTGGTAACACTTCACTTCAAGGGTTAAAATGCTTAAAATTGTGCATTTTACTAAATTTTCAAATGCTACTGTCGGAATTATTGGGGTTATTGCTGTCATTTTTTTTGAGGGATTTAGATTTTTTTAGTTTTTATTCTGTTACAAATATAGTTTAATAATTTGAATTATCCAAATTTTTAAATACAAATTATTAAACTATATTTGATAATTTGACTAATCTTGGTCAGGATATTGATCTTCAGCCTGCCCGTCATTGTGCAATAGAGAATATTGTAGTTTGTCTTCTTCTATTGCTTCTAGCTCTTGCGCTAGTGCCTCATTGATTACGTTTTGAGGGTTTGCGCCTTTGTAGCGCAATATTTGCCCTTTGTGAAAGCCGTTTGGAACGCCTATTATGCAATACTGTATTACATCTCTTTTTGTGTAGATACAGATGCTCACTTTGAGCCACTTAAAATACTGTCCCAGCGTTTCTTTCGCTAATTGATTGAATTCTACTATATTCATTGTCATATTGATATTGGTTATTGTGATAATTGATTTTTAATTTATGTTTTGAGTTTGCCAAACTATTTGGAGTCTGGCAAACTGTTTATGTTTTATGCCTCGTTCACGTTATAATCCACGCTTACAGGCACTATACTAATGATATTGTCAAGTATTGCCATTCTGAATCCGTTGTCGGTTACAGAGAAAAACATCAAGCAATCTACTTTCTGTCTTGCGTTACTACCCACTCTTTCTGTTATTTCGCCTGTTTCTTTTTTTGCAAAAGTAATTTTGAAAAATGCCATTGCCACCGCTTTTTCTATCATAGTTGCTTTTTTTACGGCTTTCCAAGCACTTTTAAGGGCTTCTGAAATAGTTACTTTTAGCGTTTTTGCTACTTCCCACGCTTTTGTCATTACATTTGATTTCTGATTTTTCATTTTGAGTCGGAGTTTTGAAATTTGAATTTTGAAATTTTAAGTTTTTTTGTCAAAAAATACGGCAAAGTTTTAGGGGGGCTTTTGTGTATTTCTCTTTCTTTCTGTTACAAATGTAATTCAAATTTTTGAATTATCCAAATTTTTAAATTCATTTTCTTAAACTATTTTATTGTTTATA
>JANYGM010000100.1 GCA_025362415.1 bacterium | reverse complement strand
TGTAATGGTTTTTGCAGATAATCCCATCCCATTAGCATTTACTTGCAATATAGCATTAGGTCCTATACCCGTTCCAATAGTAAGAATTTTACAAGCAGCATTAGGTATATCCACTATACAAGTAAGGTTATTAGGAATATTAGCATCTGTGGTGGTATTAGGCACGGCAACGGGAATCCAATTGTTTGGGTTGCTCCAAAGGTTATTTCCGCCTGCATTGTTAAAAGTAGCCTGTGCATTGGCATTAAATGCAAGCAGGCACATCAAAAAAAGCGTACCAAAAGGCTTGGCAAGCATTTTCAAAAAGGATTTGTGTGTGAGGGTTTTCATTGTATTTAATTGGTTATTGTGATGATAAGCAGGGTAATCAATATTTGAATGATTTGGATAATAATGAAATTGCATAAGAATTAAGTTTTGGCTATTAAGTTTTCTAACTGTAAACTTTACTGATAAGTTTACTAATTAAGTTTTACTAATTAAGTTTTTATTTTGTAATTACTACTCTATACGAGATATAATCATAAAAGTAACCAAAAAATACAAAATATTTTCAAATTTTTTATTTTATTGATACTTTCGCTTAAAAATACCTTACATCTAAGGCATAAAGCTAAACATAAAAAATTAAAAAACAAAGTATTACGTTATTTTTTTCATAATTAAGTAGGTTTCTCTAATTATACTTAGATAACAACATTAGTAATTTGTTTTAATACATTGTTACCACGTTCCGTAAGTACAACTTACGGCTATTATTGTTAAACCCTTTCAGGGTTTTTAATACAAATGAAAAATATTACTAATACAATTTATCAATGTCGTTATCTAACTGTGAACGGGAAGGATTTCGGAAAAATAAACTTGTATTAGTTCCAGCGGAACGGTACTAGCAAGTGCTAGTTTTATAGAAACACCATTGTATTTATAAATATGTCGCTCCGCTGGAGCTAAATACATTTTTTGACCTGTTTTCTATAAATATGTCAGTCCGCTGGACTTCAATACATTTTCCGAAATCCTTCCCGTTCACAGTATAAAAGCCAAAAATCAAGCACTGTCTGCTTCAGCTGACAAAACACAGATTTTTGAGTGCTTAATCCATTTACCTTTACTTTCACAATAACTTAATAATCAAAGTTTTATATTCGTACCTCTTATTTCGTACCTCTTATTTATTTTCTTTCTCCAATGTGTATGAGGGCATCACCTGCATTGACAATAGGCATATTATTGATACCCACAATGTAACCATCAGTTTTGCATTTTACGGCTATTTGTGTTGTTCCGTAAGGGTCTGTAATATAAGCTAAAATCTGGTCTTTATGCACTTTTTCTCCATACTTAAGATTAGTATCAAAAAGCCCTGATGCTTTGGCACGCACCCACGAGGTTTTATGTAAAATAATTGTTTCGTGTGTGGCTGGGCAATCATCTTCTTTCATTCCCAAATGGTGCATAAGTCTTTTAATACCATTTCTACCTTCTTTTATGGCAAAATCATCAAGGCGCAAAGACTCACCACCCTCATAAACAAGGATAGATTTCCCTAAATTGGAAGCTTCTTTTCTAAAGGATTTTTCTATAAGTCCAGAATTTAACAAAAAAGGTGGTGAAAAAGCAGTAGCTAATTCTATGTTTTTTTCATCATTAAAAACACACCTAATCTGCGGATAATTCGTGATGCGGTTGCCACCTGTATGAAAATCTACGCCAAAATCAACAAAAGGTATAACATCGTGCATCAAAATATACGCAATACGTGTAGCAAGTGAGCCTGTGAGCGTACCAGGAAAGCTACGGTTGAGGTCTCGCCCATCAGGGAGTTCTCGTGTAGATTGCAGAAAACCATAGACATTTACAAGCGGAATAACAATTACTGTGCCTTTGTCGGGCATCAAAATATGTTCTGAAATCATTTGTCGGAGCATCATAATTCCATTGATTTCGTCACCGTGAATGCCTGCTGTAAGCAACAAAGATTTACCTGCTTCTCTTCCACGAAAAACAAAAATAGGCATTTCTATCAATGTATGGGACGGCAGGCGGGCAATGCTCAAATCAATGCGTTTGAACGTCCCTTTTGGAATATTGATAACTTGCTGTAGGAAATCACTCATTTTAATTATGATTTTAAGTTATTGATTACTAACTATTTAAGTAATTTTTAATTGTGAATTGTGAATAAATACAAAATCTTGATAATCAAATGATTATCTATTTTTTGGTTAAATCAAAACATAATTCTTACTTCGTACCTCTTACTTCGTACCTTTTCCTTAGGCTAATTTTAGCACCAAACCATCTAATTGTGCTGAAATACGTATTTGACACGACAAACGGCTACTTGCCATAACAACTGGCAAAGTATCCAACATATCCAATTCATCATCAGAAGTAGCAGTTTTTAGGCTTTCCAAACTGGTTTCAAGGATTTCAATATGGCAAGTAGCACATAAAGCCATACCACCACAAGCGGCTTCTATTGGATAATCATAACCCTTTAAAACTTCCATTAAGCTCAAATTTACCCCCAAAGGCACTGTTAGAGGCGTTCTTTGTCCGTTTTCTTCTACAAAAATTGTTATTTCTGACATTCTGAATAATTATGAGTTGTAAATTGTGAGTTAAAATACATTTTTTCGTTTTGGAATGATTAAAAGAATGATAAATTAAGGATGTCTGCCACAAATTTACTACTTTTTCATTCTAAAATATCAAAAAACAAGTAAATTTTAGCTTGTACATTATTTTTTCATATTATATTTTTTTTAATTTTAGATAAAGAATTGCAATTTTAATTATTTTAGCTTACATTTATGTTTTATTTACAAAATTTCTTACAAAGCCCTTAAATCAAATAAATACTATAAAATTCATTATGTTATTTAAAACTATTTAAAACTCATTTTTCAATTAAATTCATGAAAAAAATTCAAACTTTTTTATTAACAATTCTACTGTTGTTAGGTACTTCCAAAAGTATATTTGCGCAAGTAAATAGTTACACTTTTGCCTCCACGTCAGGTACTTATACACCCATTACTGGGGGTACTGTAATGGGAAATAATACCAATGATGACAATAGTTTTAATGGCATAGCCTTTCCTGCAGGCTTTAACTTTAACTACGGCGGAACTACTTTTTCTCATTTTGCCGTAAATGCTAACGGGTTTATATCACTTGGGACAAGTGCAAGCATTAGTACCTCAACACTAAATATTTTGCCCCTTAGCAATACATTTGCTAACAATAATATAATTGCAGCACTAGGCACAGACCTTCTCAGTAGTACAACAGGGGTATTATCTCGTATTATATTAGGCTCTGCACCTGCCCGCACTTTGGTTATACAGTGGAAAGATTATGGTTTTACAGGTGGCGGACCAGAACTGATGAACTTTCAAATAAGGTTATCAGAGGGAAGTAATACTATACAATTTGTTTATGGTGCATTTAGTAATATGCAGGCTTATTATGCACAAGTAGGGCTTAGAGGTGTAAATATAACAGATTTTAAAAACCGTATTACCACTGTTGTATCACCAAGTTGGGCTACTACTATTCCTGGTACTGTCAATACTGATACTGCACTTTGTGAGATAGATATTACAATTTTCCCTGCAAATGGCACTACTTTTACTTGGACAGCACCCGCAGGTTGCACAGGAACTCCTACCGCAGGTACAACAAATAGCACTTCTGCAACTGTTTGCGTTGCCTCAAATTTTACATTAAATTTAGCAGGGAATACGGCAGGTGCAGGCATTACCTATCAATGGCAATCTTCACCAATTCCAATAGGAACTTATACCAATATTTCAGGTGCTACTACAGCTACTTACACCACCTCACAAACAGTTTCAACATCCTATCAATGTGTCGTAACTTGTACAAGCTCTTCACTTTCAGCTACTTCTACCGCTACGACAGTCAATATCCTACCTCCTACTTACGCTAGTGTACCTTACGTTCAAAACTTTGAAACTGCGTGGAATACAACTTGTGTTATTGCGCCACTAGGGCAAGATGTGCCTGATGCGTCTTGGAGAAATAGACCTAATACAGACATCAATACAGGCTGGCGTGCAGATAACACAACATCAGCACTAAGTGGCTGGGGTGCTGTCCCTTCTGGAATGTATAGCCCAACAGGTGCAAACAGTACAACCCGTTCTGCTCGTTTTCATAGTTTTAATACCCTGTTTAACGCAAAAGGTTCATTAGATTTTTATGTTGATTTGAGTAGTGCAGGCACAAAACAACTAAGTTTTTACTATATCAAACCATCAACAGGCGGAAATAAACTAGAATTATTTATTTCTACTGATGGGGGGCAAAATTTTAGCCCACTTTCAAGCACACCAGCACTTGTGGCAGGTGGAGTAGCCGTTACTTCTTGGACACAATCAACTGTTATTCTTTCTAGTTCGTCAGCAACAACAGTTATTCGTTTTACGGCTACTGGTGATGGCGTTTCTGATTTGGGGTTAGATGAAGTAAATTTAAGTGTATTATCTTCTTGTACAGGAACTCCAACAGCAGGAACTACTGTAGCCTCAACAGCAAGCACTTGTAGTGGAAATGTTACTTTATCTTTGCCTACTGCAAGTATTGGTAGTGGTATTACTTATCAATGGCAATCTTCACCAATTCCTGCTGGCACTTATACCAACATAACAGGTGCAACATTAGCTACTTATGCAGCTACCCAAACAGTAGGTACTTCTTACCGTTGTGTTGTTTCTTGTGGTGCTGCAAATGCTACTTCTACCCCCACAGACGTAACTATGGCACCTTTGGCTAATTGCTATTGCGCACCTGTATCTGCTGGGGTAGTTTGTGTTACGAGAGTTGCTATTGGTGCTATCAATAATATTACTGGTTGTGGTACTGCACCCAATTTTTATGATATTTATCCAAATACAATCACCACAACACTTACGCAAGGCATAAGTTATCCAATTACTGTAACCACTGCGGTAGCTGCTGATGTGTCCGTTTGGATAGATTATAACCAAAATGGCACTTTTGATGCTTCTGAATGGGTAAGAGTGGGTGCAAATGCCACTACTGGAACGGTCAGTATTATTCCACCGTTTACGGCAGTTGTAGGAACAACAAAAATGCGTGTACGTTCTAAAACACCATTCACCAATAACAATGCTACAGATGCTTGTACTACATTTTTGTCGGGAGATTCTGAAGATTATTTTATAAATATTGCTTCTGGCGTGATTTGTAGCACAATAACGGTTACACCTATTTCAAGTTCTCCTACTTATACTGTTGGTGTTGCCGTGAATACTACGTTAAGTGCAAGTAGTAGCATAGTTGGTGCGACTTACACGTATGCAGTTACAGCTGGTACTTTGCCTGCTGGGCTTACATTTGTAGGAAATGTTTTATCTGGAAATCCTACAACTGTTACTGCCTCTGGAAGTTTCACTATTACAGCTACCACCACACTTGGTGCTTGTACGGGTGCTTCTACTTATACTTTTAATGTGATTGCTAGCCCTGTTTGTGTAACGGCAGTAGTTGTTACACCTGTTTCTAGTTCTCCAACTTATACTGTTGGAACTGCCGTAAATACAGTATTGGGTGCAAGTGGAGGTCCAACAGGAACGCCTACTTATACATATAGCGTATCTGCTGGTACATTGCCTGCTGGGCTTACACTTGCAAGTGGCATTATTTCTGGAACGCCAACAACTGCAACAGCATCAGGTACATTTACCATAATGGCTACATCTGTACCTAGTGGTTGTACTGGTACGGCTACATATACGTACAATGTACTTGCTGCACCTGCTTGTACTGCCGTTGTTGTTACACCTGCATCAAATTCTCCAAGTTATATTGCAGGAACGGCTATTACAAATATTGTGTTGAGTGCAACTGGTGGTGTATCTAGCACGACCTACAATTATACTATTTCTGTGGGAACTTTGCCTGCAGGTTTGATACTTTCTGGAAATATTATCTCTGGAACGCCAACAACTGCTAGTACAGGTTCATTTACAGTTACTGCTACATCAGTTATAGGAAATTGTATTGGTACATCTACTTTTAGTTATACTGTTAGTTTAGCGGCAAGTTGTACGACAGTTGTGGTAACACCTACAACTAGTCCACTTGTTTATACCATAGGAGCAGCTATTACAAACATTACTTTGGGTGCTAGTGGTGGACCTACAACAGGCACACCAACTTATACTTATGCGGTTGTGGGACTTCCTACAGGGCTAAATTTTTCTGGAAATACTATCTCTGGAACGCCAATAGGTGCGCCAAGTACAGGCTCATTTACAGTTACGGCTACTTCTACGCCACTAGGTTGCACTGGCTCAACTACTTATAATTATACTATCAATGCAGCACCAGTTTGTACGACAGTAACCGTAACACCAACAGCAACCTCATTCACTTACACCATAGGAACAGCTATTCCTACCATTACATTTGGTGCTAGTGGAGGTGCAACAGGTGCTACTTATGCGTATTCAGTTTCTACATTACCTACTGGACTTACGTTTACAGGAACATCTATTGTTGGAACGCCAACAGGTGCAGCAAGTACAGGCTCATTTACGGTTACGGCTACCTCTACACCACTAAACTGTACTGGTTCAACTACTTATAATTATACTATCAATGCAGCACTTGTTTGTACCGCAGTGATAATGACACCTCCGTCTGGTTTTAGACCTTACACAGTAGGAACAGCTATTACGCCTATTACATTTAGTGCAACTGGTGGCATAATAGGTGCAACCTTTACTTATGTGGTTACAGGACTACCAGCTTGGGCTACACTTACAGGAAATACTATCACTGGAACACCAACAGCAACAGGAGCAGGTTCATTTACTATAACGGCTACTTCTACGCCTGGAAATTGTATAGGTACAAGTATCATCAATTATAATGTTACAAACCCTACCATTTGTGTCAGTCCAGTTATTATAACACCAGCATCTGGTTCTCCAATATATAACGTGGGAACACTTATTACACCTATTGTTTTTAGTGCTACAGGCGGACCTGCAGGTGCAGCAACTTATACTTATGCTATTATAGGAACACTACCTGCAGGACTTACACTTACAGGTAATACTATTTCTGGAACACCTACAACCGCAGGTACTGGTACATTTACAGTAAGAGCTACTTCTTCTCCTGGAGCTTGTAATGGGGTATCTACGTTTAATTATACTGTTAATCCTAATCTAAGTTGTGTTACTACTGTAGTTATAACGCCACTTTTTACAAATCAAATATATACAGTAGGAATACCTATTACGCCTATTGCTTATACTGCAACTGGAGGACCCACAGGCGCACCGACTTATACATATAGTATTGTGGGTACATTGCCTAGTGGTCTTGTGCTTGTAGGAAATACCATATCTGGAACACCAAATATAATAGGAAGCACCAACTTTCAGGTAAGAGCCACTTCTAACCCTTCAGGTTGTACAAACACATCTAATTTCTTTTGTACTGTTGACCCTAATCCTTCTTGTCCAACTGCAGTAAGCATCACGCCTGCCACTACTACATTTGCTTACGTACAAGGTACAGCTATTACAAATACAGTATTAAGTGCGAGTGGTGGACCTGCAGGCACAACTACTTATACTTATGCAGTTTCGTCTGGTGCATTACCTACAGGGGTTACACTTTCTAGTAATGGTCTTATCTCTGGAACACCAACAACAGTAGGAAATGGCTTATTTGTAATAACAGCAACCGCTTTTACTGGAGGTTGTGCTGGTACAGTTACTTATAATTATACAGTGGCTAGTATTTGTCAAACGCCTGTAGTCATCTCTCCAACAGGATTTGCCACTACTTATACAGCAGGAACGGCTATTACAAATATTACTTTGAGTGCTAGTGGCGGACCAACAAGCGCAACTACTTATACTTACACTATTTCAGCAGGGGCATTGCCTGCAGGAGTTACACTTGTAGGAAACGTTATCTCTGGAACGCCAACAACGCTAACTACAATAGGGACATTTACAGTAAGAGCAACTACTACACTCGGAACTTGCGTAGGAACAGCTATTTATACGTTTAATGTGTTGGATAACCCAACTACAAGTGTAGATAATGCTTTGTCTAATCTTGTTAAAGTTTCTCCAAATCCTTCTAATAGTGATTTTAATGTAGATTTTGGTAATATCAATTTAGCAAAAGCTACTATGCGTGTGTATGATGCGCAAGGAAAACAAGTTTTTGCATCTGATGTAAATACAAACTTAATGACTATTTCTTTGGGGAATTTTGCAAGTGGTATTTATCTTTTAGAAGTGGAAACCGCAAAAGGCAGGATACTTAAAAGACTATCCAAAAACTAACCAAGATTTTTAGGATTATAAGATTTTAGGATTTCTAAAACCAACAAAAAAAGCCTTTCCAAAGTTTGGAAAGGCTTTTTTGTTCAAAATAGTCCTTCAAGGTTTTAAAAACCTTGAAGGAATTACATTTAAGGACTTATAATTATCTCAAAATCATTACTTGCTTGACAACCTTACTTCCATCTTTGCTAATAATATGCAAAAAATACACATCATTTGGCAAACCTTCCGTAGAAATAGTTTTGCTAAGTGTATTTAGAGTAGTTTCACGTACTTTTATTTGGAGTTTGTTATACAAAATCAAAGTAAATTCTTCATTTTTAGCTTCTGATTGGATTAGCATTATTGACAGTACCAGAGGCAATACTGTAGTAGAAAATTTTCCACGCTTCAAAGTCAATAGGTTTGCCTGCGTTGGCATCAAGTCTATAGTCTTCTATGAGATTATAGCCAGACTCAAATAAAATACCCGTTTTGATACGGTCAGGGGTTTTGTTGAGGTCAATAAAGACTTTCTCAATTTTTACTTTGTAGTCATCACCATCAGGGTTTTGTGCAAAAGCATTAGAGAAGGATAACAAAAACATCAACAACATTACTAGCGGTGTTGCGGTGTTGCGGTGTTGCGGTGTTGCGGTGTTGCGGTGTTATGCAGCTACGCTGCATAAAATTAAAATTGTTCATTGATTTTTAGTTTTAGAATGAATATTAAA
>JANYGM010000006.1 GCA_025362415.1 bacterium | reverse complement strand
AACGGGACGTGTTAACTTGGAAAGCACGGCATCAACCGCAGGAATAGCCGTTGTAAATGTAGGTAGAAACTTTACTGCCACAAGTACTGCAATTATTTTAGACTTTGGTAATGATATCAATACAAATAATGTAGTGAGAATAGCAGGTAATTTCTCTAAATCAGGAACAGGAACTTTCCAAACTATTGGTACAGGTGCAAGTTTAGGTTTTGTATTCAACGGAACGGGTACACAGACATTCTCTTATGCAGGTGCGAATTCTAGTTGGACACAATATGTAGTAAATTCAGGAAGCACTTTGCAAATGCTTACAGGGCTTACTATGCTAACTGCTACTAATCCAACTTCTACTTTTACTGTTAGTAGTGGAGGTACTTTAGATATGGGTACACAAGTTATTACTGCAAGTAATGCAACTGACCCTATATTTACTTTGGCAAGTGGTGGAACAATAAAAACGGCACAACCCGCAGGACTAACTGCTAACTTTTCAGGCTTTGGAGCAACTAAATTAGTGCTAAGTTCATTGGCAAATTATGAATTTAATGCAAGTGTAGTGCAGGCAACAAGTGCTTTCGCAACAACGCCTACTGCTAATACAGTGAATAATTTGACTATCAATAACAGCACAGCCACAAGCACTACTGGCATAACCCTTACAAGTAATTTGACTGTGAGCGGTGTCTTAAACCTCACACAAGGCAAACTGACAACTGGAGCAAATACACTCTTTTTGCAACCAGGCACTGGTGCAGTAAGTCCAAGTTTAGGAAATGCAACGAGTTATGTAGTGGGTAATGTCAATATTATTGCTACTGCTGATGGGCAAACGCTTTTATTTCCAACTGGAAATGGTACTTGGTGGGCACCAGCAATGCTTGTTACCAATGGTGGGGCAGGAAATACTACTTTCAATGTGAAATATAACAATACTTCACACCCATACAATGCGCAACCATTACCTACTACGCCAGAAGTAATTAGTACAGCTTTGCAGGCTTATTGGGATATTGATAGAACAGTAAACACTAGAAATGCTGACATACAATTATATTGGAATAATGACTTAGGAGGTATCACAGACCGTACGGCACTACGCATATTACATGGTGGCGCAACTGCGTGGGAAAACTATGGCGTAGATAATACCAACGGAAATGCTTCAGATGGCACAGCAGGTACAAATACGCAAGGTTCTATCATCAAAACTGGCGTTTCTATTTTCAGTCCTTTCTCTATTGGTTCTACTACTGTAGTAAATCCTTTGCCACTTACGTTGATTTCTTTTGCCGCAAAACGTCAAAACAACGAAAGAGTAAACCTTACTTGGGAAACAGCTAGCGAAATTGATTTGAGATATTTTGCCATAGAAAAAAGCAATAATGGAACTGATTTTAGGGAAGTTGGGCGTGTAGAAGCACAAAATGCCACAACACAAACTAAAAACTATGCTTTTGCAGATACTGAAAAATCAAGTGCTTATTACCGTTTGCGTTTTATTCATTATAAAAATGCTGATGAATTTAGCGTTATACGTTTTGTGAGAGGTACTGAAGATAATTTTATTTCGGTATATCCAAATCCATTGCAGGGCAAAATTAATTTTGAGGTAAGTGAAAACTTAAAATTAAATCCGTTTATCACTTTGCAGGTAACAGACGCAACTGGTAAAAATATAGCTACTTTTACAGGTGATTGGAAAAAAATAGGTGAGCAGATTTCTCAAAGCTATCCAAACTGGGCAAGTGGTTTATATTTTTGGAATATTGCACCACAAGGTGAAAAAAACTCTATCATTAAGGTTATCAAAGAATAGTTAGATAACGACATTGTAAGTTTATGTTCGTGGGGTATAAAACCCCACGTTACTGATTTTGGGCTAAAAATATGTTTTGAAATCAGTAATGCAGGATTTTATACTAAACAAAAGTAGGAATACGCTTAAGCGTATTCCTACTTTTGTGAGTAGCCTTCTGGCTTTTGGTTTATATCTGTCAATTCAGTTACAAATAACGGAAGTTTCCAACTATTCGTGGAATGTTCTAGTTTTAGGTTTTAAAACCCTTAAGTTGTCCTATACCCATTGAAATATGCCATTATTTTTTATTAAGCATCATTTTTTCTAATTCATTAGCACGTTCCAAAGAAATATTAAAACGTGTTCTACGTCTTTCTAAGACTTTTCTTACGTCATCAGAAATGCTGCCATCTTGATAAGCGTGTTGTAACATTTCATAAAAGTAGCGTTCTTCTTGTGAAAGTCCTTCTGGGTCTGTACTAATTTCCTTTACAACTATTTCTGATTCAAGGGGTTGCGTTTTCTCTTCTATTTTCTCCTCATCTTTGACTTCCAAAGGCTTTTTTTCTGGCTCATTTTTGGGGTCATTCTCACGCATTTCTTCACGTATTTCTGCAAGAAGTTCTTTTCTATCCACCTCGTCCCAACCTTCTTTAACTAGTTCTAAGGGTGTTTTCTCTAAAATAGGTTTTTGTTTGGCATCTTTGAAAATGTCTTTTGAAATCTCTTTTGATATTTCTTTTTGAAGGTCTTTTGTTGGCTCTTCTATTTTTATTTCTGATTGTATTTCTGGTTTGACTTCCAAAACTTTTCCTATCAAATCATTGATTTTAACAACTTCTTTGACCTCTTCACGAGTATTCAGAACAGGTGTACCTTCTTTAATTACAACATTTTCATTTTTTTTTTCAGGCTGATTTTCTATTGATTTTTTTTCTAATTTCTCTAATTTTTCCTCTTTTACTTCTTGTATTTCTTCTTTTACAAGTTCTCTTGAAAAATTGCGTGCTTCTTGTACTACAAAGGTTTTTTCTAGCGGAATACTCTCCAAAAGTTCAGAAAGATTAGCAAAATCAACAAAAATCTTACACGCTTTTAAGCCTTCTTTTGGCGCAATAAGGCTCAAACGTGCAGGCTCATTTTTGCCTTTACGTGTGCGCTTGCGTGTAGGAGCATTTTTGGTACGGTAACCAAAACTCACCAAATCCTGAAACTCCTCGTCCATTTCCTGCAACTCAAAACTTTCTAGCAAATGAATATCTTTTGCAGACAGTAAAATTTCTGCGCTTAAAATGCCTGCTGCACGCTTAGAAACGAGTTGTTTCCAATTATTAAACTGATTATACCACATCAAATTAGGTGGCAAATATGGTTTCAAAACTGGTGAAAACTCCTGCAAAATAGTTGGATTTTCTCCTTCATTCTCAAAAGTTACTTTAATAGTTTTTGCACCCAAACATTCCAAAATATGCAAAATTTCTTGATATTGCGCCTCAAAAAGTACATTTTCAGCGTTTTGATAAGGCAAATAAGAAAGTTTTTTAAGCGGGTGTGCCACATATAAAATGCCTTTCTGAACAGCTACACCACAAAAATCATAAATTCCTAGTTTGTTTTGCACGAGTGGCTGGATAAAAATTGGCTCAAAAGTAGGCAATTCATCTTCTACAAAAACCAATTTTTTCTTATAACTTCTATCATAACCATTCACCAAACGCTCATAAATCTTCTCCACAGATACCTTAAACTCATATTTGTGTTCTGGCTCTTGGCTCAAATGATAGGCTTCATTATACAACCAAAGAGATTTTTGGAGGTTATTTTTATTGATTTCAGCAAGATGTGCAATTATTTTCAGGTACAAATGGCTTGTATCTTTGCTCCAATTTTTGGCATTTTCAATATTTCCGTAAGATTCCTCAAAAATATGTTGCGTAATATTCATTACTTTTGTGGCTTCCTCTTTTTTCCCAAGCGCAAAAAGTGCCTCTGCTTTCTTAAAATAAAGAAAGGGTCTTAGCGTACTATCAATTCCTTTGAGTTCGTCACAAAAAGCAATAATTGTTTCATACTCACGCACTTGCAAACTTTTTTCAGTAATAGGATTAGCGGAATTATGGGCAGTATTTTTATTTTCAGAAGATTTTTCTGTAATTTTTTCTGTTTTATTATCAGAAGAAATATTTTTGTTATTATTATTTTCTTTCAAAATAACGGCACTAGGGTCGCCTGTGATGGTGGCAGTGCGTTCTTGATGCTCCGAAATTTCTACAAAACTTGGGTGATGAATTTTTATGAGTATTTCTGCGTCTTCATTTTTATGTTCTATGGCATAATCTAGGGCAGTTTTGCCGTTGATGTCTTGGGCATAGATATTAGCACCATTTTCTAACAACATTTTGACAACATAATCATTATGAAGGTTGATACACGCCAGCATCAGGGCAGTTTTGCCCTCTTTATCCATTGTATTTGGACTAATCCCTTCCTCCAAAAAGTCATCAATAAGGTCTATATTTCCCTCACGGCAAGCGTCTAAAAAGCGTTGTTTGATGTCTAGCATAAGTTTTTATTCGTAAAATGAAGTCAAATAGATAGTTAATATTCTTTTAGCAATTCTTTTTTTAAAGTGTAAATATAAAAAAAACTCCTTAAAAACTATATTTTTTTTTATTTAATTTAGATTTTTAACTAATTTTATAACTATTTGATTACATTTAAACTCTTTATGCTATAATTCACGTTTTTTTAAATTTAATTTTCAATATAATGGAAACAAACCAAAACCGCATAACCTTGCTAATGAGCTTGAGGATATGTTTATGCATTACTTTACTTGCTTTTGCTTCGTGTAAAAGTTGCGAATTCCGCCGTTTTTATTCTGTTGCTATTCCTACACAAGATAAGATAAGATAATACATTAAAATACACAACAACGAAAGAATAATACATAAACAAATACTTTTATATCATTTTATGGTGTCAGAAGGAAACTTCTAACACCATAAGAAATGATTGTATATCTTTTTTATCAAATCATAACATAAACTCTTAAACAAAACGCCTTTCCAAACTTTGGAAAGGCGTTTTTGCAAGATAAAACCATATTAGAAGTATCTAAAAGCGCATTTTATTGTCAGAATGCACTCTACATTTTAATAGTTATAAATTATTAAATTTTATTTGTTACCTAATTTTATACGCCCAATAAATCAGCCCCAGTTGTGCCAAAATACGCCCATACAAGCCATAATACATATTTCCACGAAAATCTACCAATGTTTTCCCATTACTGATAATGACAGGTGGCTCAAATAAATGCCCAATATGCACCAAAAAGAACGAAATAAACATCAAAATAATCATATTAGAGGCAAATGTACGGGTTTTTTCTGGGATAAGAAGCAAGGCTAAAACTATCTCTGCAGCACCAGAAACGAAGTTTAATATTTCTTTTACAGGAAACCAAGAAGGCATAATATTTACATAAGTAGCAGGACTTACAAAATGATAAATTCCACCTCCCAATAAAAGTAAAACCATTAAATATAAAAATAATTTATTCATAATGCTTTGATTATCAATTTTTTGTATTTTTTGTTGCTGTAAAAGTTCCGTTGCAAAAAGTGTAGGGAGCGACCCTTGTGGTAGGCTGTTCAGAAGGTTATAATGTACTTCCCCCACTTTTTGATAGAAAGTATTGTATATTTTAGGTATTTAAAAATCTATATTTTGTCAGATGAAACTGAGAGTAAAATAGAATAAAAATGTTTATATTCGTTTTTCTTTTTTAGAAGCTATAAAGAAAAATCCTCCTATATTTGTGTTGCAATAGTCGTTGTTTACGAGAGTGTGTTATCTGGTGCTGATAAAGAGCAAGAATACGTTATTTGGGTAGATGAGAGTGTTTTTAATAGGTAATGAAAGGATATTATTAGTGTTGGGAATGCCTGTAGACCAAATAGCCTCTACTCGTACCGTAAATCTGCACAAGATGTTTCTTTCAAGGCACTAATGTGTCTTATGAGTGATTTGCGTAAAAAATGGTGTTTGAGTGATAAAGCCAGTTATTTACCACCCAAACAAAGAATAAAGTTACGCTTTGCTAACATATTTCCCTTAGTTGAATGGGCAGAAAAAATGTGTGTAAAGTGGCATTCATTGCCTTTAGAGGTGCAAAATGCTTGCAAATGGTTATCAGAAAATAAGCCTTTCATAGAAGAATTAGTCATCATAAAAAATGCTTGTACTACTATTTTAGGCTTATTAAAAACACAAGGGTTCAATAGTACCATTTACCAACAGATTTCAATCTCATTATTGAGCAATACTAATATAAAAGGAGAAAAAGAAACGCATTTTTGTCAAAATATCACCCTTTATTTAGAAAAACTAGCTTTTCAATTGAAAGATATTTGCCCTAAAACTAAAACTATTTTGTGTTGTTCTGATATTATTGAAAGTACATTTGGAAAATTCAAACAGAAAATAACCACACGAAATGCAATAAATATGACTGAATTTATGTTTACAATAGCTAACTTTGGAAACCATTTTACAGCTTTGGAATTAGAAAATGCTTTGGAAACAGTAAGTCTAAAAACACTAAAAAATTGGAAAATAAATAACAAAAATAAAAGGGAAACAAACAAAAAAAGCACCTAAGGTTAACTCAAAAAGCGGGGGAACTTGCCCCCAGCCTTCTGAACAGCCGACCCTAAGGGTTGAATATAACTTTTTTCGTCCTCTTAAAAGAAAACTAATGACTCATTCTTTTAAAATAACTATTAACCAAACGTGTAGGAAGTTCATTAAGCGTTGTTATGAACTTTCTACACCAACTAATATGCTTTTGATAGATAATTTGGGAGAGTTTGGCGTAATAGAGATACAAGATTTTAAGAAATACTTGCCAACTGCAAAAAATGTATATAAAATTTGTATGGAAGATTATATGTATATCTCTGGTGCGTTAGATGATACTTTAATTTACTTTACTATTCCAAAGGAAAATGAAATAGTTATCAATGATTTTGAAGATAAATTAAATAATTGGTTAGCTAAATGTTAGAAACAGTATTCTAAATCTTTGTTTATACTTCCTAAATCTTTGTTTATACTTCCTAAATCTTTGTTTACACTTCCTAAATCTTTGTTTATACTTCCTAAATCTTTATTTACACTTCCTAAATCTTTGTTTACACTTCCTAAATCTTTATTTACACTTCCTAAATCTTTATTTACACTTCCTAAATCTTTATTTTAATATCTTTATTTAAAATAAATAGTAAATAAATTTTGTTTTATAGTTTTATATTTGTAATATTGTAAAATTAAAAATTAGTATTAACCTTTAAATATCTACCAATCATGGCCAGACAAAAGAAAACCAGCAAAATTGTTGAAGATGCAAGTGTACGTTTAGCAAGTATTAAATCCATTGGCACTAATTTGGATTTAGGAAACGGTGTAACAACGGTTGTATACAGTGATTTAATTGATAAAGCTAAAGATACTCTTGAAGAATATAACACAGCATTATCTCTTGTTGATGAAAAACAAAATCTTTACAAATCAGTAGAGAAAGAATTAAGAGATTTACACGAACGTGTTTTAATAAGTGTTGCTGCAAAGTATGGAAAAGACAGCAACGAATATGAAAAAGCAGGTGGAGTAAAGAAATCAGAACGTAAAAAAACCACAAAAAAATCTGTTTAATCAAAAAGAGGATATAAAAACTAAGTTTTTATATCCTCTTTTTTTGTGTTTATTGTAGAGACGTTGCTTGCAACGTCTAAACGACAAACAACAATGAAACAAAATAAATCATTATGATTAAGATATAATAAATGTATTTCTCTACGTTTAGACGTTGCAAGTAATATCTCTACAAATACAATTTACAATCAAAAAACTTACATCTCTTTCAACTCATTAACAACCTTTGTAAGGGTTGTCTTTGCATCTCCAAAGAGCATAAGACAATTAGGATAACCAAACAGTTCATTTTCTATCCCAGCATATCCTGCATTCATTCCACGTTTAGATACAATTACTGTACGAGCTTTGTCTGCATTCAAAATAGGCATTCCATAGATAGGACTAGCAGGATTACTACGTGCAGCAGGGTTTACAACATCATTAGCACCTATTATAAAAGCTACATCAGTTTGTGCAAACTCTTCATTGATGTCGTCCATCTCTATCAACTTATCATAAGGAATGTTAGCCTCTGCCAAAAGAACGTTCATATGCCCTGGCATACGTCCCGCAACAGGGTGAATAGCATATTTAACGGTGATGTTTTTCTTTTCAAGCATCTCTGTCATCTCTCTTACAATGTGTTGCGCTTGCGACACCGCCATACCATAACCAGGAACTATTATCACAGAACTAGCAGAATCAAAAATCATTGCAGCCTCTTCTGCTCCAACTTCTTTTACTACTATATCACTTGCACTACCTCCAGCACCAGCCGCTGCAGGTGCAGTACCAAAGCCACCAAGAAGTACATTCATCAAAGAACGGTTCATTGCCTTACACATAATTTGCGTAAGTATGATACCAGATGCCCCAACAAGCGCACCAGTTATTATAAGGACGTTATTTTGAAGTACAAACCCTGTCATACAAGCCGCAATACCTGAATACGAATTTAAAAGAGAGATAACTACAGGCATATCAGCTCCACCAATAGGAATAACTGTCAAAACACCTAATAAAAGCCCTAAAAATACTATTACGTACAAATAAATAGCTTGTGTAGGGTCAATACAAAGCATTACACTAGCTCCAATCATAGCCACCGCCACGACAAGATTAAGTAAATGTTGTCCTTTAAAAGAGATAGAACCTCCACTAATAGTTCCATTTAGCTTTGCAAAGGCTATATATGAGCCAGTAAAGGTAATAGCACCTATAATAATACCCAAAATAGCACTAACAAGGGTTATAATATCTATCGTAACGGTTGCTTTTTCGTGCATATTAGCCCAATAGTCGGCAGCAGACACCAAAACAGAAGCAAGACCACCCACACCATTGAAAATAGCAACCATTTCAGGGATTTTAGTCATTGCAACTTTTTTAGCATAATACATTCCTATCAAAGTACCCACCAAAATACAAGCAAATATTTCTGGTAAAGAGAAAAGTTTAGCTTGAAGAAGGGTAGCAACTATTGCTATCAGCATAGCCACAGCAGAATAAAGGTTTCCTTGACGTGCAGTTGGCGTTTTTCCCATCATTTTTATTCCTATAATAAACATTATAGAAGAAACAAGGTACGCAAGTTTAATTAAAACAGGTATAAATTCCATATTGATAAAGTCTTTTTTTATGTTGATTAAATGATTTAGCCCCCTAACCCCCAAAGGGGGAATTTTAGTACAATGTTTTTGTATTTAGTTTCCTTTTGGAAGCTAGGGGGTTTGTATTTATTCCCCCTTTGGGGGCAAGGGGGCTATTTTTTCTTCTTAAACATCTCCAGCATTCTGTCTGTTACTACAAAACCGCCTACTACATTAATCGTTCCCAGCACTACGGCTAAAAATCCTAAAATGAGGGCGGTATAATTATCGGT
>JANYGM010000089.1 GCA_025362415.1 bacterium | reverse complement strand
TTAGTAATGAGTTGTAAATAAAATTCTAATTTTGTATTTCTTAGTGCCTACTTAGTGTGTATTTCTTAATGAACTTAGTGTTAAAAAGAAACGAACTAGGAAGTTATTTACAATTCATTACTTACGCACCTAAGTATAGCGTTCATCTTAGAACCTACGCAAGCGACAAAAGTGGATTACAATTGTATGTTCGGTCTGTTACAAAGCCAGGACGTTACCCACTATCTTTTGATACTGGTGACTTTACTACATACTACGCAAAGAATTATGGTGCCTATAGTATTAGTGGTGCAACTACTGACGACCCAGATTATAGCTACATTACTACCTCACAGATTACTGGATATGTTGATTTTGTGGTGGCAGATACTGTTACCACACAACTCTCTGGTACATTTGAATTTGAAGGAATAGATTTTCCTTCAGGTAAAAAAATAAAAGTAACTAATGGAAGATTTGACTTAAACCAATTAAAAAGATAAAATATGAGAAACATTATTATATTTGCGCTGGTGTTGCTAGGAAGCAATAGCTATGCACAAAAAGTAGACACTAGCACTTACGCTAAAAAAGTAGAATACCTTTTTGCAGGTATTGAAAAGCCTACAAAAGCAGGCATTTGGTATGATAAGGTTACACCTTGGGCAGAGTTGCAGTATTTTGGTACAGAAAAAAACAATATTGCTAAAGCAAATTTGTGGAAACAAGCACGCTACGAATTACAAGCATTGAAAGAACAAGATGATTTTTTGTCTTTCAATAATGCTGTGCTTGGGTACAAGGCAATAGATGTTATTCCGTTTGGTGTGATAAATACACAACTGCATTATGTGGATAGTAACGCTGTTAAAAATGGTATATTGACACAAGAAGCACCTAATTTGCCTTATAAGCAGGTAAAGAAAGGAAATGTATTTTTGTCTAAATCTGTCTTTATGGCTGCATTATTGCAAGATAAACCGTTGGAAGTAGGCAAAACCTACCGTTTGGCACTAAGCAAAGATTTTGTTTGGCAACAACATAATGCCCTTATTACTTCTTTGGAGGTGCAAGTAGGAAATGAAAAGTATAGTTTTGCCCCCCCCCTATAATAGTAAAGCTATCAATTTTACTCCAACCCAAGTGGGTAAACAAATCATTTCCTTCAAGGCAACATTTGAAGATGGTACTATAACTACCACGCAAGCAGAAATAGCCACCAATGATGCCAGCACTTTTAGAGTGGGTGCAGCACCTTGTTATACACCTCCTATTACCAATCCTAGTGTTTCGTCAAAAGCCAATATCGTGGCTGACATTCCCTTTCAAGGCTATACTGCTGGCAGTCCAGCTGTTTATGGTATGGGTGAGGTAGCTTATTATTATGCTACATCTAAATCTTGTGATGGTAATGTGCAATCTCTCACTAAACCTGTTATTTTTATTGATGGCTTTGATGCCTTGGATAAAAGAGGTATAACAGATATTTACAGAGATAATTTAGCTTTTGAGCGAAACGGTCCTCAAAACTTGGGTTTTGATTTACGTGATAAAGGTTATGATTTGGTAGTGCTGAACTTCCCTATTTACAAATATGGTAGTACCACCATAGATGGAGGCACAGACTACATAGAGCGCAACGCTATGGTGCTTGTAAAACTTATCCAGCAAGTAAACGCAGAGCTTGCTGCCCAAGGTAGCACAGAAAAGCTAGTAATAGTAGGACCGTCAATGGGTGGACTCATTAGCAAATATGCACTTGCGTATATGGAGAAATACAAATATTATACTTCAAATCCTATATGGGAGCATAACACTCGCCTTTGGATAAGTTTTGATTCTCCACATCACGGCGCAAATATTCCTATTGGCGCACAGCAGTTTTTGAAATATTATGCTACTGTGAATAATAACCAAGGTGCACGAGAGTCATTAGAAAATAAAATAAATTCTGTTGCAACAAAACAAATGATTTTACATCATCATTTATCCAATTCAACTTATGGTAGTTTTGGTAGTGGTTTTGCGCCTTTTCGTACTACCTACAGATTGAATAGTGATAGTAATGGTTTGCCTGGTTCTAATGGGTTTCCTATGAATGTCCGTAAATTGGCTATTGCTAGTGGCAGTCAGTCAGGCGTAACAACAGGCAATCCAGGTGATTTGGTTCTTCATTTGGAGGGTGAAGCAAAAATTTGGTCATTTTTCATTTTTAATTACCAAGTAGTTACAACAGGAGATATTCGTATGAGTGGTGGCTATGGGAATACTGTAGAAACCTTTTATGGTTGGACACGCTCCAGAAGTATTTGGCATTCTTATATTAGAGTTTTTATAACTTGATTATGAGCTATTTATGTAATAAATTACCTCTTAACCACCCCCAGCCCCTCCTTAGGAAGGAGGGGAGTTTTGTCCCCCTCCTTTTCAAGGAGGGGTTAGGGGTGGTTTTGATATTCATTTGTGCTAAACATTTGATAATCAAGTAATA
>JANYGM010000064.1 GCA_025362415.1 bacterium | reverse complement strand
AATTAGAAATTAGAAATTAGGAATTAGGAATTAGGAATTAGGAATTAGGAATTAGGAATTAGGAATTAGGAATTAGGAATTAGGAATTAGGAATTAGGAATTAGGAATTAGGAATTAGGAATTAGTTGTAAATAAAATTCTAATTTTGTATTTCTTAGTGCCTGCTTAGTGTGTATTTCTTAATGAACTTAGTGTTAAAGAGAAACGAACTAGGAAGTTATTTGCAATGTATTATTTAGGAATTAGGAATGAAAATATTTATAAAATCATTTACATATTTTGTAACCCCACACTCTTTTATTTTTGGTAAATTTTTTTGGTTTGTGCCCTCACAAACTACAAAATTTCAAATTATGAATCATTGTATTTCATTCCTAATTCACAATTCCTAATTCCTAATTCACAATTCCTAATTCCTAATTCACAATTCCTAATTCACAATTCCTAATTCCTAATTATTTATAGTTTTTCAAAGGTAAAGCCTAATTCGTGGAAATGTGCCAAATATTTTGGTAAGACAAAATAAAGATTTTTCTTAGCTTTCTCGCTGTCGTGAAACACAATAATAGAACCATTTTCTGTACTTTCTATTGATTTTTTTAGGCATTTTTCAGACTTCAAACGGGCATCATAGTCGTGAGAAAGTACACTCCAAAGGATAATATCATAGTTTTTGTGCAAAATTTCGTATTGTTTTGGCGTAAGACGACCATAAGGAGGACGAAATAAATTATTAGAAATGTCGTACTTTTGAAGAACTTCTTCACACGTAATAATATTGTCAGAATAAGTGTTTTCAGCGTATTTCCAACCATTGAGATGGTTATGAGTATGATTAGCAACAGTATGATTAGCCGCCAAAATTTTCTCAAAAACACTAGGATTTTTAATGATATTTTCACCCACACAAAAAAAAGTAGCTTTTGCGTTGTACTTTGCAAGTTCTTCTAAAACCCACTCTGTAACGACTGGAATAGGTCCATCATCAAAAGTAAGGTAAATTTTCTTCTCTAAAATGTCTTTCTGCCACGTAACACTTGTAAATATTTTTTGCAGAAAAATAGGCGTTTTGAAGAAATACATTTTTTGATGTGTGATATTTGATGTATGATATTTGATGTATGATGTATGATGTGTTGTTTGTGTCTTATTTCTACACAAAAGTAACAAAAATCAACAAAACAAAAACGAATATTTTAGAAAAATATTTTTGACAGTCGTTTTTTCTGATTAAAAGTAGTATTTTTGCAGTAATTAAAAAATTAAAAATCAACAAAATGAAATACCTATTTATGCTGATTTTTTCTTGTTCTTTTTTCGTCATAAAAGCACAAGAAAAATTAAAACACTTCCTAACCAATAATATCACTACTTTTAATGCTGATACACTAGACACAAAAACGCTAGAAATACTAAAATATCATCTCAAAAATGTGGAAATTATAGGTTTGGGTGAACAAACTCATTTTGATGGTATCACTTCTATTGTGAGAGTTCCGCTAGTAAAATACCTGCATCAACAATGTAATTTTAATGTAATAGCTTTTGAATCAGGGTTTTATGATTGCTATAAAGTGTACGAATTAGCAAAAACTGCTAAAAACCAAGATGCACTACTAATGCAGGGGATTTTTGGTATTTGGCAAGTAAAAGAAGTAAAACCATTATTTGAATACATTGCCACTACCTATAAAACTGCTAAACCATTAAAATTTGCTGGTTTTGACCACCAATTTTCTGGCATTGTATCACAAAAATATTTTATTGATGATTTGAGAATATTTCTTGAAAAAGAAAACATATTTGATAAAAAACCGCAAGATTATGATGCGTTTTTTGAAGAATTGAAACGTGTTATTCGTTTATCTAATTATGGTAAAACCCATTCAGAAGATACAAAAAAGCTGATAAATAAATATACCCAAACTATTTATCAGTTTTTAGACAAGAAAAAAAGTAAAGAATTTGGGGATTATTTTTGGATGGTTATCTGTAAAAATCTTGAAACTGAAATTATTCATTATGAAAAAGGACAAGAGAATTTACGAGATAAAATAATGGCTAAAAATCTTAATGAATTACGAAATCTTTATCCAAATGAAAAAATAATACTTTGGGCAGCATCAAGTCATTTAGCTTATAATCAAAATTTTATCAACTATAATCTACAAGATGCTGGCGGAATTATGATGGGAGAGTATGTTAAAAAAGAATATAATGAAAAATATTATTTTCTTGGGTTTACATCATATGAAGGAAAATATGGTAAAGGTGTTTTGAACCTTAAACTCAAAACACCAAAAAAAGAAAATAGTTTTGAGTATAATTTAACGGAAATGACATCAAAAAACGCCTTTATTCCACTAAATGCAGCAGATAATAACTTAAAACAAATGGATTTTACTTCCAATTTATTTGGAAATACCTCTCTCAAAATGAAATTGTTTTCAGTCGCAGATGGTATGATTTATATCCGTAAAATGACGAAAGTACACAAAATTAAGTAATTGTGAATTTTCAATTGTGAATGAAGATAAAATTTTGATAATCAATTGATTGTATAGATTTTTAGTTAAATCAAACATAAACTAATTACCGAAATTTACTTAACACAAAATAATTTATTTATTCTACAAAAAAACATTATGTTAGATATTTATAGCTCGTCTGCGGGGTCGGGCAAAACCTACACACTCACTCGGGAGTACCTACAACTTGCCCTCAATAATTCTCCTCAAACAGGCGCATTTGATAGCAATTATTTTAAAAGTATTTTGGCAATTACGTTCACTAATGATGCCGCAAATGAGATGAAAAGCCGCATTACGACAATGTTGCGCTACTTTTATGAGCAAAACCCTAGTGGTAATTTTATGCTCAAACAAATACAAGAAAATATAAATACAAGAAATAAAACAAAAGCAGAAAATAATAAAGAAAATCTACCAAAAGAAATAGACCAAATAGAGCTTAGAAGACGTGCCAAAGACGTTTTTATGAAAATTATCTATGATTATTCTGATTTTTCTGTGAGTACCATTGATACATTTGCTAATAAAGTCGTGGCTGCCTTCACGCAAGAGTTAAATATGCCTTTTAACTATGCTACAGAGGTTTCTACTGATGAGGTACTTCACGTAGTAGCAGATAATATTTTGAGCAAAGTAGGTGAAACAGAAAACCATAATACAGATTTAACGGGTTTTATGGTGGAATATGCACTTTATTTGGCAAAAGAAGGCAAAAGTTTTAAAAGAATTTCTAATAATTTGGCTGAATTTGGAAATGCAATTTTGTCTGAAAATGCCACAGAAGCCGTAAAAAGGCTTTCTGGTTTTACGCTTAAAGACTTTATTTTTATTAAAGAACAAATAAAAAAAGAACTTGGAATTGTAGAAAAACTGCTCCACGACTGCGCAAGTAACGTAAAAACTGCCATAGAAAACGAAAAACTAACTGTTGAGCATTTTAAGTACAAAACAAGCGGAAGTATTTATGTTTATTTCTTTAAAATTATTAAGAAAAAATTTGCAGAATTTATTGCTGAAGACCATACACGCCCCAACTCATTGCGTAAAGATGGTTGGATAGGTGATTTGAACGCAGAATTAACCCAAAAAATGGAAAGTATCAGAAAAATTGTTGAAGACAATTTTGATGCAATGGAAATCACCAGAAAAACAGGTAAAGATAATTATATTTTATACAAAAATATTGAACAACAATTTTTTAATACCTCGCTAATCAACGAGTTACAAGAAGGACTGACACAATACCAAGACGAGACGAACATCAATCTTATCAGCAACAACAACAAACGTATTGCTACTATCGTCCAAAATGAACCTGTGCCGTTTATTTATGAAAGAATTGGAGAAAAATATCATCATTTACTTGTTGATGAGTTTCAAGATACGTCTGTTTTGCAATGGGAAAACTTACTTCCACTTATAGAAAACAGTCTTGCACAAGAAAATTTTAATATGCTTGTGGGTGATGTAAAACAGTCTATTTACCGTTGGAGAGGTGGTAAAATGCAACAAATGCTCTATCTTTATAAAAAAGATTTGGATAAATTATTGCCAAAAAAAGAAGAAGATTTTGATGAAAATAATGCAGATGATGCAGATGATTTCGTTGAAGAAAATTCATTTTTGGAAGATAGATACAACAACATCAAAGGGCATATTCAGGATAAAAATTTGATTACTAATTTCCGTAGCACAAAAGAAATAGTAGAATTTAATAATGCTTTTTTTGCAGAATTAAGAGAACATTTAGCGGTAAATAAAACTACGCCAGACCAATACCTCATCAATGCTATTTATGATGAGCATTTTCAACAAGAAGCCTCGCCCAATATCAAGGCAAAAGGAGAAGTGCGTATTGTTTTTAAAAATCCTAAAAGTGAAGATACCAACGAGGACACAAAAGAGGGAGATTTTTTTAATAATCAAGTTTTTGCAGAAATTGACGAAATTATAGTCAATTCTCTCAAAAAAGGCTTTTCTTACAAAGATATTGCTATTATTTGCAGAACAAATCCTAATGCTTGTTTGATTGCTACGCATCTCAAAAGTAAAAATATTCCTATTGTATCAAAAGAATCCTTGCTTATTGCGTCTAATGAGGTGGTTTGTATGCTTATATCATTTATGAAAGTGCTTGCAAAACCTGATTTTAGCATTGCAAAGGCAGAAGCTTTGTATCTTTTTCATAAAGAAATTAAACACGAAATTCCTGATACTAAAATCAATGAGGAAATCAGAAACGTGATTTATGACCATAAAAATAGTCTTAAACATTTTTTTGATTATGTTAAGAAAAATGGTTTTAAGATTAAATATGAAGATGTTTTGTCGCTTAGTTTGTATGAGATAGTAGAAGAATTATTAGTTGCTTTGAAGGTTTATAAAAATATTTCCAAAGGGCAAGAGTATGTTTTTCGTTTTTTGGATTATGTGCTTGAATTTAGTCAAAAAAGCAATGATTTGTCAGAATTTTTGGAAGATTGGGACACCAAACGCAAGAAAATCAGCATACAAACGCCCAAAGATATTGATGCGGTAACGCTGATTACTATTCACAAATCTAAGGGTTTGGAGTTTCCTGTTGTGATTGTACCTTTTGCTAATTGGCAATTTGGCATAAAAAGTGGTTCTACTTTTTGGGTAAAATTACCAAAAAAGACACTTCCAACTGATGAAAACAACCATAGTATTCGTAATATTTTATATCCAACCACCAAAGAAAAAAATGGTGATTTGACATTAGCACAACTTGATATAGAAAAAAGTGAAGTTACTTTGGAGAGTGTAAATCAACTTTATGTAGCTTTTACTCGTGCCATTTATGATTTGCATATTATTACCAAAACGACAGGAAACTCTACCACAATAGCTAGTTGGTTAAAATATTTTATTCAACAAAAAAAGGGTAAAGTAGATAGTTATGAAGATTTTACTTTTCCAGAAAAAACAAGTAATGAAATTGTCAAAATCACCCACGAACACAAAGAAAAGACTTTGTCAAATTTTGAATTAAAAAGTGTTACTTCAAGCAATAAATATAAAAATTTGCATCTAAAAAAAGCCTCTTCATAAGTGAGGAAGCTTTCAAGTTTGTTGTTTTATTCTTTCAATTTCTCAAGCAAAAGTTTATTAAAATCCTTGCTTGCGCTATACATTTCTACGAGTTGTCGTACCGAAATAATAGCTTTAAACTTAGGAATATAGGTTTTTTCTATATCTACTTCTCTTTGTTTGAGGTTGAGCATTTCCTGAATACTTGCGTTTAGTTGCTCATCTGTGGCGGTCAGAGAAGGCATTTCTAAACGCATTTGTTTTTTGGCTTTGTTGATTGCCTGATGCTCCTCTATGTACACCTCATACACAACCCAAAACTTTTTATCTTGTTCTGGCGTAAGATTTAGGCGTTTTTTGATATATTCTTGGCGTGCTTTTTTGATTTTTTCACCTCTTTTTCCTTGCGCTTGTGCGTTTAGTTGCGTAAAAATCCCACAAAATAGCACAAAAATAAAAAGAATATTTTTGATAATTTGTTTATTTTTCATATTGATTTATCTTTTAATATTTTAAAATTGTGTTTAATTTCTAAGGTTCTACTAAGACTTATACGGAAGCGTTTTAGATTTAGATAACGACATTGATAAATTGTATTCAGCCCCAGCAGGGCGTTATATTTATAGGAAAATAAGTGTATTTTGTATTCCGCTCCAGCGGAGCGAGATATTTATGACACTATAACTATTTTATAGCCCTTTGATTTATCAA
>JANYGM010000040.1 GCA_025362415.1 bacterium | reverse complement strand
TTTTTACGTTTTATTTTCTCCAAAAACTGGTATTTAAAAGCTATATTTGTTGTCGGGTGGAAACACCCAACAACACAAAGTATAGCACTTTTTTAGAAATTAACATTACTGGGGGCAAGCCCAGCCCCTACATTTTAATACAAAATTCGCAATTATTTAATTATCCAAATATTGTATTTCATAATATTTCTGGTATTCGCCACTGGTTACGTCATTTAGCCATTTTTCATTAGAAAGATACCAGTCTATTGTTTTTTCTAATCCTTCTTCAAACTGCAAACTAGGTTGCCAACCCAACTCATTCATTATCTTTTTTGCATCAATGGCATAGCGCAAGTCGTGTCCTGCACGGTCTGTAACGTAGCTAATAAGTTTTTCTGATGTGCCTTGTGGTCGTCCAAGTTTTTTATCCATTATTTTGCACAAAAGTAGGACTAAATCAAGATTTTTCCACTCATTAAAACCGCCAATATTGTAAGTTTCTCCATTTTTGCCTTTATGAAAAACGTCATCTATAGCTCTTGCGTGGTCTTGCACATAAAGCCAATCCCTAACATTTTCTCCTTTTCCATAAACAGGAAGTGCTTTATTGGTTTGTATATTGTTGATAAACAGAGGAATAAGCTTTTCTGGAAATTGATTTTCTCCATAATTATTGGAGCAATTAGAAATAACAACAGGCATTTTATAAGTATTATGATAAGCACGTACAAAATGGTCTGATGATGCTTTTGCAGCAGAATAAGGCGACTGTGGGTCGTAGGCGGTAGTTTCTAAGAAAAACTCTTCAGGATTATGAAGTGAGCCATATACTTCGTCAGTAGAAACGTGATAAAATAATTTATCTTCAAAACCCTTGTTTAAATCTGCTTTCCAAGCATTTTTAGCAGTATTTAGGAGGTTTACTGTTCCTACTATGTTGGTCATTACAAACTCCATAGGATTTGTAATAGACCTATCCACATGAGATTCTGCTGCCAAATGAATAACACTATCAAAATGGTACTTTTCAAATAATTCGTTTACAAAATTTGCGTCAACAATATCTCCTTTTTCAAACACATAATTAGGTGCATTTTCTATGTCAGTAATGTTTTGCAAATTGCCTGCATACGTAAGTTTGTCAAGATTAACTATTTTGTAATCAGGGTATTTGGTAACGAAAAGCCTAACAACGTGTGAGCCAATAAAGCCTGCACCACCTGTAATAAGAATTGTTTTTTTTGTCATTTAAAGTATTGATAAGTAATTTTTTTAATTAGTAATTTTTTTAATTAGGAATTGTGAATTAGGAATTGTGAATGTTTAATTAAAAAATCATAATAAAAATAAAATATTGATAATCAGTAATTTATACTGCATTTGGTATTCATTCACAATTCATAATTCCTAATTATTTTGCTTTGTATTTTTCTTTATGTAAGATTTCAAGTATTTTTTCTCTAAAATCTCCTTGAATAATAATTTGTCCATCTTTGGCACTTCCACCAACACCACACTTGTTTTTAAGTAATTTTGCAAGTTCTGTAAGTGCTTCATTATCACCTACAAAGCCTTCTACAAGTGTAACTTTCTTTCCTGCACGAGCTTTTTTATCTAATAAAACTTTTAGATTTTGCTTTTCTGGTAAAAGCGTTTCAGTTGGCACTTCTTCCTCAAAAACAAAATCAGGATTAGTAGAATATACTACGCCATTGCTATTTTTTACATTTTTTGACATAAAATTGATTTAGATAACGCCATTGTTAATTTGTTATATTTTTTCGTAATGCTTGATAAATCAAATGGCTATAAAAACAATCATAGTGTTATAAATATCTCGCTCCGCTGGAGCGGAATATGAAATACACTTATTTTCCTATAAATATACTGCCCCGCTGGGGCTGAATACAATTTATCAATGTTGTTATCTAATTGCAACTGTCATAAATAAGTTGTTTTTGTTGATTTAAAACCTGCTTGAAATAAGGGTTTTTTATAGCTTTTTCCTCCAAAAGGTCTATTTGCCTTTTGAGAACGTCTTGCAAAGAAAACTTTAAATCAAAGTAATTATCTGCATATTCTTCTGTGGGTACATCAGAGAAGTCTACAACTAAATCAATATCACTATTATTATTAAATTTATCCGTTAGAATAGACCCAAAAACATACAAGGATTTAACTTTATGAATTTCACAAAGTTTAATGACTTCTGTTATATATATTTTTAATCTGTCCATTTATCTGATTTGAGGTAGAAAAAATCTTACTTTTCAATCATAAAAGTACGTATTTCTACTGTTTTTTTAGCTATTTCTTTGAATGTATCAAAAGTAATATCTACTTTACTGATTTGGCTCAAAATCACTTTATTCGTAATTTCTTCAATACTTTGGATTTCAGCTAAATCTAAAATAGTTGTTTCTTCTGGTTTTGCATCTGTTACGTTTACTTTTTCGTAGATTTTCTGTAATTCTTTGAGTTTTACAAGAAGTGTTTTAGTTGTTTCATTGTCTTCTTGTTTCTCCAAAATTCCAATAAGATTGGTAAGAGAGCGTTTTTGTGCGCCAATTCTCCAAAGAATAGTTTTCATAGCTTCATTTTTCTCTATGTCAGGAGAAGACAAAAGTGCCGTATTTGTAGCATAAAGCCCTTCTACCCAACTTCCAGCCAAAATCAAAGACGCTAAATCCTTTCTATTGCTTTTCCCTCTCAAATACTCATCAACTGTGCCATAACCCTCACGTGTGATGCTCAAAAGAGAATCTCTTACATTGATATTTTGTTCAAAACGTGTTACAAGCGTTTTCATATCGTCACTCAAAATATTGAGTTGGTCAGAAAGTTTTTTGACAACTTTCAAGTAATCCAATGATGCTTGATTTTTAGAATACAGTGCCACATAACCCAAATCAGCCATATAAGCACCCAAATTTAGGGCAGTTTTTTGGGAAACAGTCAGATAATTAGAAACATTTGCTGGAGGATTTAGCCATTTTTCATCATACGCTATCTTAGCTTGGTTGATGTGCGACACAAAATCAACAGGGGAAGGAAAAGCATCAGCAACGCTTTTAATGCCTTCATTTAGCCCTGTGGTGTCTTTTTTAGCATTTTTATTGAGTGCTAACGAGTCTATATTATTTGCTTTTGGCTTATCTTTTGTGTCGCAAGCAGTCATAAGAACTCCAAAACCAGCAACGAGAAGCAATTTTTGTGATATTTTCATAATATTTTTATAGTAGTTTTATTTAAAATGGCAAATCATCTTCATTTCCACCAGAAATAGTGGCTAATTGGTCGTTTATTTCGTCAATACTTGCAGTTTTAACGGCTTTTGGCTTTGTTTCTGTTGCTTTGTACGGATTAGTTGCACCACCAGAAGAAGTCTTCCCACCCAAAGGCTCAATACTTTGCGCTGTAACCTCTGTGTACCATTTTTCGTTGTACTCACGAGAGGCAATATTAAACATTACGCTCACTTCATCACCTTCTGAACGGCTTTCCAAAGCAGAAATTTTGTCATTCCAAACGCAAATACATATCTTTTTAGGATACATATCAGAAGTTTCCAACACAAAATCTTGCTTTTTCCACTCTCCTTTGGCACTAGTTCCTACTTGTACACCTAAAATTTTTACTATTTTACCTTTTATTTCTAAACTCATTTTCTTATGTTTTTTATGTAATGTAGCCCCTAATCAAAGGGGCTTTTTATTGATTTATCTTTATGTATTTCTCCCCTTTGGGGTTGGGGGCTTTTATTCTTTCAAAAATGGATATTCCTCCATATAAACGTCTGTATAGGCTTCTGATGCCTCTGGGTAAGGAGAATCTTCTGCAAATTGTACAGAATCCTCCACAAGCAAACGCAATTTTTCTTCAAGTTCTTCAAAATAAACCTCTGTAGCGTATTTTTCTTTCAAAATAACAGCACGAGCTTGCTCAATTGGGTCAAGCATTTTATAGGCTTCAAGTTCTTCTTTTGTACGGTATTTTGCAGGGTCAGACATAGAATGCCCTTTGTAACGGTAAGTCTTAAACTCCAAAAAAGTAGGTCCATCACCTTTTCTAGCACGTTCTGCGGCACGAGCAACCGCCAAATGCACTTCTTCTACACGCATTGCATCAACACTTTCAGAAGGCATATCATAAGATTCTCCTAATGTATAAAGTTCTGTTACGTTTGAAGTACGCCCAACAGACGTTCCCATTGCGTAGCCATTGTTTTCTACCACAAAAATAACAGGAAGTTTCCAAAGCATAGCCATATTAAAAGCCTCGTGTAATGCGCCCTGACGCACCGCACCATCACCCATATAACAAATACAAAGATTTTTTGTGCCATTATATTGCTCTGCAAATGCAAGACCTGCACCCAACGGAATTTGTCCGCCCACAATGCCGTGTCCGCCTACAAAATTGACATTTTTATCAAAAATGTGCATAGAACCACCTTTCCCTTTGGAGCAACCAGTAGCTTTTGCATATAGTTCTGCCATTACAGCATGTGGAGGCGTTCCTAACGCCAACGGATGTCCGTGGTCACGGTATGCCGTAATCCATTTGTCATCTTTGGTAAGTGCGCTTGCCGCACCCACAGCACAGGCTTCTTGCCCTATATATAAATGGCAAAAGCCTTTTATTTTTTGTTTTCCATATAATTGTCCTGCTTTCTCCTCAAAACGGCGAATAAGCAACATTTTCTCAAACCAATCTAGGTATTGTTCCTTAGAAAAATTATATTTAGCTTCTTTTTTAGAAGATTTCGCATTAGCTTTATCAGCAGATTTTGATGCAATTGTTGCCATAAATAAGGTAAATTTTGGATTTTAATCTATTCCCACAAAAATAACAAAAATTTTGAGTATTAAGATTTATTTTTTGATTTTTTTTTGAGAAAATCCAAAAAACATAATTTTTTTAGAAAAATTTTAGGAGTAAAAATTGTATTTAGCTTGAAAATGGCATTTGGGAAATAGAAAATATTTGCTTTCTGGATTTTGTTTGGCTATATTTGTGGTGAATAATTCAGCACTAAACACAATGGTAAATACATACATTGCTTTTTATTTATAAAAAAACCTTTGCCATACTTATAGAAAAAATACAAAAATTAGATGAAATATTACATCATAGCAGGTGAAAAATCAGGGGATTTGCACGCATCTAACCTTATGAAAGAAATTATTAAAAATGATGCAGCAGCAGATTTCAGGTATTGGGGCGGTGAAGAAATGCAAAAAGTAGGCGGATTTATGGTCAAAAACTATAATCAAACCGCTTTTATGGGTTTTTTGGAAGTTATTAAGAATTTGCGTACTATTTTGGGCTTTATTACAGAATGCAAAAAAGATATTCTTGCGTATGTGCCTGATGTAGTTATTTTGGTAGATTATGCAGGTTTTAATATGAGAATTGCAAAATTTTGTAAACAAAAACATTTTCTTAATTTTTATTACATCTCTCCAAAGGTTTGGGCGTGGAATACTTCTCGTGCCAAAACGCTTAAAAAAGTAGTAGATAAAATGTATGTTATTTTTCCTTTTGAAGTAAGTTTTTTTGAAAAATTTGATTATAAAGTTTTTTTTGTAGGAAATCCTTTGCTTGATGCCATTGCTAATTATAAGAAAAATGATAATTTTCTCGTTGATAATCAGCTTAATAATGAGCGAGATAACAATAAAAAAATCATTGCTATTTTGCCAGGAAGTCGCAAGCAAGAAATAGCTAATATGCTGACTACTATGCTTTTAGTGGCACAAAAAAATCCCCAATATTTGTTTGTGGTAGCAGGAATTAGCAATCTCCCAAATGAATATTATAATAGCATAAATGCTAGCGTAAACGCACAAAACAACATCAAAATTGTCTATGACCAAACGTATGATTTACTCTCACACGCACATAGTGCAATGGTTACATCTGGTACAGCTACACTAGAAACGGCGGTTTTTGGCGTTCCGCAGGTGGTTTGTTACAAAATGAGTAGTTTTACTTTTGCTATTATAAAAAGACTTATAAAAATCCCTTATATCTCGCTTGTAAACCTTGTTTTGGAGAAAAAAGCCGTTGAAGAATTGATACAAGATAAATTTAATGAAAAAAGTTTATCAGAAGAACTCTTGAAAATTTCTGAAAATGGCAATATTGTAGGAGAAAAACGGCTGCAGATGTTGCTTGATTGTCAAATACTTAAAGAAAAATTAGGCACAAGTGGCGCATCAGAAAAAACTGCTAAACTAATGCACCAGCATCTTTTGGAAAACATCAAAAGGTAGGACATCTCTAAAAATTCCTATTTTGTTTATAAATTTTATTTATTTTATCACCTTCATTTTGGCGTAAGTTTTGGCTATTTCGCTCCACAAATGTTTGCTATTATACTGAATAAGGTCTTTTGCATTCAATATATATTCTGCTAGATTTTCTTCTGAAATAGCATCAGTTTGGCTTGTAAGCCAGTATTTTTCTTTTTTCTCTGTGAAAGTGACATTTGGTTTTGCTTGGTAGTGCAGTTTAGAAAATCCTACGTTGGCTTTATAAATAGTTTGATTTACTCGTTTTACGCTACGTTTTAGTCGTCCTTTTTTGCTTTTTTTGGTGATATATGTTTCCTTTATTTTATTTTGGATAGTGAGTTGAATGGTTGTTTTGTCAGAAAAATTTGTTTTTAGTGTCAAAAAAATCATTTCATATTGATTAAAGCTATAATTTTTACCATTTTTGGTAGAATTCTTATTACTTTTTCTTACCTCAACATTCGTAAAAATATTATCCAAATTAAAAGAAATAGTTATCAATGTTTCTTTTTTTATTTCTTGTGATAACAAATAAATAACAGGTATCAAAAAATCAAGATTTTCCTTTAGTCTTGGAACAACGCTTACCCTACGAGGAATTTCGCCATTTTCTTGATATTTTCGTAAAAAATACCAACCTAACGGAAACAAAATAAGGAAAAACAGCCACCAAGCACCCGTAATAGTTACCAAAAAAAAGACAATAATGCTTGTTACCCAACAGCTCCGACTCGCCAGTGTTGTTTTTCGTATTTGCTTTTCTTGTATAGCAAATTGTATGTTGTACTCAAAAAGAAAATTATGCAGAAAAGATACCCAATCTGCTGCATTACGGCTTCCACTAATGATTTTAGAGCTTGTAATAGCTTTTTGTTCTGTTGTGAGCATATTTTTGGTTTGTTTTGGTGCTTGTTTTAATTTGTAGAAATTAAATTGCTTGTATTACGTTGATTATGAGTTACTTATTTTGAGATGGTTTTGTAAAAGGGCTACTCTTTTTGGCTCTGAAAGGCAAACGTCAATTTAGTTCCTTTTTGAGTTAAATCAACACTAAATTTACCCCATTTATTGATATAATGTCAGCACCTTGAAACCATTAACGAAGTATCTAAAAATGTCGCCTCAAAAGTAGATAATATTTTTTAGTCAAAAATGCTCATTTTGTGCTGAAGTTTTTTATCATTGTAAATATTTTGTAAGAAGTTATAGAATGTTTTGCAAAATATATGGTTAGAATTGCTTAACTATCAAATAATTATGACCTTTTAATTTCTACAAGTTAATCAATTTGTTATTTTTCATTTTGATAGGTATTACTTACTTTTACGCTTATCTTGCTTTCATAGGACATTTTTGAGAACAAAAAAACTCGCCTTAAAAAGACGAGTTTTTCTAATAACAATTAAACAACATAAACAAACAAAATGATACATTTATATGATATTTCATCTAGTGGTTTACCATACTAAATATCATTTCAAGTTTTGTGCCAAAGTCAATTTTTTAGTAAAATTTTAGTAAAAAATTTATAAAATATACTAAAAAAATTTATGTGGCGTTTTATGCTGATATTATAACGTAGATATACCTTAAAAAAGTTTAAAAAAATGAAAAAAAAATCAAATATTTTCCTCCTAATTGCTCTGATTGCTTCCAATGCAACATTATGGGCGCAAAAAAAAATCCAAATAGAAGATGTTTGGCAAAACTATAGCTTTTATCCTGCTCAAAGTGCTGAAATAAATTGGATGAAAGATGGACAATTTTACTCCGCTAACAATGGTGCAAAAATTTCTAAGTTTACTGTAAAAGATGGTAAAGAAGCAGGCGTTTTGGCTGATGTAGGACAAGAATTTCAGTCTTACGAACTAAACGCCACAGAAAACAAAATTTTGCTTCAAAATAATATTCAAAGCATCTACAGACGTTCTTCTAAGGCTGATTATTCCATTTTTGACATCAAAACAAAAAAACTATCAAAACTCTCTAATGCAGGTGCGCAATCTTACGCCACTATCTCACCTGACGGGCAAAAAGCAGCTTTTGTGCGTAACAACGACCTTTTTGTTGTAAATCTATCTGATATGTCAGAGAAGCAAATCACCACAACAGGAAAGCAAAACAGCATTATCAATGGTAGTACAGACTGGGTTTATGAAGAAGAATTTGCCTTTGCGCAGGCGTTTGCGTGGTCTGGTGATAGCAAAAAAATTGCTTTTTATACTTTTGACGAAACCAACGTAAAAGAATATAATATGCAAATGTGGAATAAATCATATCCTACTGATTACCGTTTCAAATATCCAAAAGTAGGAGAGGACAACTCAAAAATTACTATTTCTGTTGTGGATATGACAAATTTTAAGATAACTAAAATGGATATTGGAACAGAAACAGACATTTATATTCCTCGTATCAACTGGACAAAAGATGCTAATACGCTTTCTATTCGTAAGATGAACCGTTTGCAAAATAAATTAGAGATTTTGCACGCTAACGCAAGCACAGGCGCAAGCAAAACTATTCTTACAGAGGAAGAAAAAACGTATGTTGATGTAGAATTTACTGATGATTTGCGCTATTTGGAGAACGGAAAGCAGTTTTTGCACACAAGCGAAAAAGATGGTTTTAAACATATTTATTTATATGAAATTAGCGGAAAACTAATTAGGCAAATCACCAAAGGCGACTTTGAAATAAGCAAAATAGAAGGCGTAGATGAGAAAAATAGCCTTATTTACCTCACTTGTACCAAAGATTCTCCATTAGAAAGACAACTTTATGTGACTGATTTTTCTGGAAAAACATTCAAAAAACTTTCTACTCAAAAAGGGACACATAGCATCAATATGAGTCCTGATTGTAGTTATTATGTAGATAATTTTAGCGACAAAGATACGCCTTTTATTACGAGTTTGCACGAGGCAAAAACAGGCAAAAGTATCAAGGTTTTGGAAGATAATAAAGTTTTAAATGAAAAAATGAAGGCTTTTAGCATCACCAAAAAAGAATTTTTTACTTTCAAAAATGCAAGTGGCACAGAGCTAAATGGTTGGATGATAAAACCTGCAAACGCAAGCGCAAAAAGCCCTGTTTTGATGTTTGTGTATGGTGGTCCTGGTTCGCAGGAGGTAGATAACAAATGGGATTTCTTTGATTTTTTTTGGTATCAGCACCTTGTGAGCAAGGGTTATGTGGTAGCGTGTGTGGATAATAGAGGTACAGGAGGGCGTGGTGCGGCTTTTCGTAAATCAACTTACGGACAACTAGGCAAACTAGAAGTAGAAGACCAAATTGATGCTGCTAAATATTTGGGTGGCTTACCTTTTGTTGATAAAGACAGAATTGGTATTTGGGGCTGGAGTTATGGCGGTTATATGTCGTCTTTGTGTATTTTGAAAGGAAATGACGTTTTTAAGGCTGCTATGGCGGTTGCGCCTGTTACAACTTGGCGTTTTTATGATACTATTTATACAGAAAGGTATCTAAAACGTCCACAAGATAATGCTGCTGGTTATGATGAAAACTCTCCTATTACTCACGTAGATAAGCTAAAAGGCAAATATTTGCTGGTACACGGCACAGGAGATGATAATGTGCATTTTCAAAATGCCGTAATTATGCAAGATGCTTTGATAAAGGCTAATAAGCAATTTGAAAGTTTTTATTATCCCAATAAAAATCACGGTATTTCTGGTGGAGTTACTCGTTTGCATCTCTATAAAATGCTCACTAATTTTTTGGATAAAAATTTGTAATTTTCCTATGCTGTTAGGTGTTTTCATATGACAGCATAGGAAAGTAAAAAAGATAAAAAAGCTTTTCAAGTAATTTGAAAGGCTTTTTTTTGGGGATTTCAAGATTATTTTTATTTTATTTTTTTGAAGGAAGCACAAATTGTATGCCTATTTTCGCCCAACCTGCATCTGGAACATTTGTTTTGGTGTTATAAGTCTCTTTTACTTCTATACCATTGAGAGCAGTTTCTAAACCTATTTGAGCCGTAATATTCAAATTAGGCATAACATTACAATCTATGCCATAACCCAAACTAAAACTTGCAAGTAACTCATTATTTTTTTGGGTTGTTGCATAAGAGCTGTATCCAATGTTGCTAGCACTAAGTTCAAAACCATAACTTTGAAATCTAGTAGTAATTTGATGTTTGGTTCTTTTATGTTGCCCTAATGTAAGATATGGTTGTATGTACCAGTAAGCCCCTTTTGTGGCATAATAGTCTACATAAGAGTAGCCTTTGGCAACTGCAGAAAGTTCTGAGGAGTTATAACCAAAACCAGAAGAAACATTAAAACTACCTTTTTTACTTATTGGGATATTAAAATTCGCACCCAAATCAACGCTATAACCTCTTTTGGTGTATGTTCTTTCTGTTGCTAATATTCCTGGACTAGCATTATAGGAAGTTCTGTTTGACTGAAAAGTCGCAACTGCGCCCCAATGTTTAGAAACTTTAAGGGCAGCGTTTGCGCTTGCACCTGTACCACTTACCCACGCAAGTTCTGCGTTTAATTTTTCTTTTGCCAAATTAGGTGTATAATGTGAGCGTGTGGTTTGGTATTGTCCACTTCCAGCACAAGAAGATAACAAAAAAGCTACCCAAAGAAGTAAAAATGCGTTTTTTAAATTCATAGTTGTGTGTTTTTAGGGTTACAAAATTTTATTATTAAAGTTGTTTAGTTGGCTATAATTTGATATGTTTTGCACGCTGATAACACGGATTTTACGGATAAACACGGATTTTATCTGTAAAAATCAGTCTAATCTGTGTCATCTGCGTGCTTTGTGGAAGTATTACAAAGCAACTAAACAACTCTATTGTGCTGTTTTGCGCCTTAGCATACCAAAGTTAAGGGCTATTTCTCCACCAAAATAAGACTGAAATGGGTTTATATTAGCAATAGTGGCAAGTTCTATACTTGTTCTTCTACCAAGTTTTAATTCTGCTTTTGCACGCAAATGTAGTCCAATTGAAATCTCACTTTTTTTCTCTATTTTATAATTTGCAGCACTAAAAAATCCGCCTGATGATTGTCTTTCAAAGCGAGCTTTTTTGTAGTCAATTATGCTAAAACCTGCTTCTAAACCTAATCTAGTAGATGATGAGGTTACAAATTCTTTGATTATAGCTAGTGAATATGCCATTAAATAGTCTTTAGGTTTTCCTGCTCCAAGTGGGTTGAACCCATTTCTGTAGTCTGCTGGTAGGTCTTTTGCTACTTGACTATAACCTTTCATATTCACTTTTAGCCCCCAATTATTGGATAATAGATATGTAATGGATATGCCACCTATACTTCCAAAATAGTTATTTACAGTTGCTCCAATAGCAAAACTACTATACAGCCTTGCCATTCTTAATTTTTCTTTGGTTATTGTTGTGATTGTAGTATCTTTTTTTGTGCTATCTGTTTGAGCTTTTATTTTGCCTGAAAAAAAACAAACCAACAATGCTATAAAAACAAATTTTATATTTTTCATTATGATAATTTTTTAGGGATTTCATACTTTTTTTGATAAAACAAGTAAGTGTTAGCTTATTTTTTGCGGTAAAACTAATTATTGATGCGCAAATGTACTGTAAATATTCATCTAAAAAAATTTTTTCTGAAAAAATATCAAAAAAAATGCAAAAAAATATTTTTTTTGCATTTTTTAAAACTGTAAAAATAAGATTTAAAGATAAATTACTCCTAAAAAATATCAAAATGCAGAAACGGCACTTTCCAAAAAATCCTTGTGGTTTGTTTTCATTCACCATTCACAATTCACCATTCACAATTATTTAAAGTGTTAAAATGCTCCATTTATGCCAAAGAAAAAGCCTGTTTCTTTTTGTTTATTGATAGAATAATCAAACTGTAAGACTAAGTTATAAAAAGAAACTATGTCAATTCCTACGCCAGTCGTATAAAGAAACTGATTAGCTAGTTGGTTATTAGTTTTAACGGAATTTTTATCTCTGATGTAGCCTATATCTGTATAAACTCTTGCGTAAGCACTCACAGGAAACGTCCTGAATTGTGCCAAAGGTATCCATTTAATATACTTTTCTACCTTAAAGAGTTCGTATTTTAGTGTTGGTTTGAGCAAGACATAGCTTTGTCCGTCAATAACATACAACTGATAGCCACGCAGTAAGTCCGTTCCATAACCCAGCCCTTGCGCTTGTGCATAAGGTTGCTTATTTGCATAAAAACCCCGCCCACTAACAGCAAAATCACCATAAAAACGCTTAGAAAGGGGCTTAAAATAAGCAAGATTAGCATAAACAGATGTTAAATTAACATCATCTAAACTAGAAAGACCCCACTTAGACACATTTCCCTCAAAACGGTAGCCTTTTAGTGGATAATATTGCACATCTCGCTTATCACAGACAAAATTATAACCAAGTTGCAAGTAATTTTGCTGCGTGCTTCCCTCTAAATAATAGTTAGGATTAAGTTGAAGAATGGTATCATTAACACTAAAACGGTTATATTTAATTCCTGCGCTATGTGTTGTATAAAAACTTCCTCTTCTATTGATGCCCACACTAATTTGGAAGCGTTGACGCAGGATTTTTTCACTTTGGAGGAAGGTAAGTTTGTTGTTTTCTGTTTGATAAGCAATTTGTTTGTTGCGTGCATATACAATATCAAAGTCCATTCCATATTTTTGATACTTGTCAATATAGGGAATTTGATAACTAAATGAAATTTTTGGGGTAAAACCAAACTGTAAAACCATAGAAAGGCTTTCATTTCTGCCTCTTACGTTGTTACGAGTGAGTCTTCCTCCAAAGTTGGTGCGCCCCAAATCTCTTCCTCTATCATTCCACCACTCATTAAAGTTACGGTCAGCAAGTTCAAAAATAACCATAGGAAACCAGTACCAACGCTCTTGCAACGTAAATAAAATAGTCACTTTTTCTATATAATTTGTCTGAATAAGTGTTTTATTAGCATCAAAAACAGGCAAAGCTTCACGTTTACTTATCTTTATAGAAGGTTTTACCACAACAAAAAGATTAGTATTAAAGAGTTTGTTACGTTCTCTTTCCAAAATAGCATCAATTTTCTGTTTTGAGAGTGTATCACCTATTTTTATGGCAAGCTCACGAGTAAGAATAGAGAGTTTTGTTTTCTTATTCCCCTTAAAATTTATTTCATCAATAATATAAAAGTGAGAACTATCCAGCGTAGATGCGGGTTTTGGTAAGATATTTGCGGTGTTTTCCGTAGAATCAGAAAATACTTTCTGAAAAGTATCTTTATTCTGTGCAAGAAGCGTATTATTTTTTTGGAAAAATCCGCTAAAAAGAATTAAATAAAATAAAAATTTTGTCATAGTTTTTGGTACATTTGCATTAGTGTTATTATTTGTTAAAATTATTTTTATTTTTTTGTTTACAATACTGCTGTTGTTTGTGAAAAACATAAACAACGCTAAAAAGAAATGGTTAATGTGTTGTATTAACTCACAATTCAAAACTCACAATTTATCACTCAAAAATGAGTATTATCAGTAATACAAACCGTTTTTTTATAGTTTTTGCGCTACTTTTCTCGTTAGATGTAGCACTTATGTATGCGCATTATACGCCAACGGTAACAGTTTTGCCTACGAATATAGCTATTTTTTTGGAAGTTACTGTATTTATTTTGATGATTGGTTTCTTTTTTTATTTTTTAGATTATCAAAAAAAGACCAAAAAACGTGCCATAATGCTTATGGTAGATGTTTTGAGTTTCTCTGAAGATGCCGTAGTTGCTTTAAATGCCAAAAATGAAATTATTGGTCATAATAGTTTGTTTGCGGCTTTGTGTGCGCCACGCTACCCAGAAGATGGCAAAAATATTTTAGAAATTATCCCTACTAGCTGGCTTTCAGAGTGGCAAAATGCCCTCCAAACTCTCCAAATAGAACCTAAAACTCAAATAGGAGAAAGCCACGCCAAAACTTTTGATTTTGAGAGTATTATTTTCTCCAAAAAAGAAGATAGTACACTGATTATTTGTAAAAAAATGCACCCATTAGCCAATCAACAGCATTTTTTGCCAGAACTTCAAGCCCGTAACAAAGAACTTTCTGAAAGTGTGCGCCAACTGCATCAAACGCAAGATATGTTTATGCAACTGCAAGAAGAACTTAAAGATAAAGAAGCTAATCTTACAGCAATGATAGATAATTTGGAAGATATTATAGTGTCTGTGGATTTCAAATACAAGGTTTTGAGTATGAATAAGGCATTTAGAGAGAGTTATAGAAGGCGGGAGATTGTTGTAAAGAAAGGCTTAAATTTGCTTAAAATAGTGCCTAATAATGAAGTTGAAAACTTGAAAAAAAACCTTGATAAAGCATTAGAAGGTAACAGATTTACTGTTATTGAGGAGTTTAAGAATTATTTTGACCAAACAGAATACTATGAAACTACCTTTAATCCTATGGAAAATGATGAAGGGATTATTATTGGAGTGGCGTTTTTTTCTAAAAATATCACGCTTAGACGTTTGAGGGATATTGAAAGGCAGAAATTTATTGCACAATTAGAGGTGCAAACACAAGCTTTACAAGAAAAAGAAGAGAATTTACAAGTAAGTGTAACTGAACTGCAATCTATTCACGAAAAACTTACTCAAACCAATTCAGAACTAGGAAATAATCAACTTTTGATGTCGTCTGTTTTGGATAATTTAGTAGAGGGTGTACTTGCAATTGATACCAATTACAATATTATTGTGATTAACCGTTCTATGAAAGAGCGTTATGCAGAGTTTGGCGTAATGGTAGAAGTCGGTTATAATGTTTTTACGCTAATTTTGCCAGAGCAAATCCCTTATTGGAAAGCTGCTTGCGACAAAGCTATGCAAGGAGAAGCAGTAACGACAATAGATAAAGTAAATAATAGTTTTTTTGATATGACGCTGAACCCTATTTTTGATTTGAGTAATCAAATAATAGGTGTGTCTATACTTGCAAGAGATATTAGTAGGCAAATAAAGACAACTGAAAAAAATTACTCAAAACCTATTGATTTGTTTCAACGCATACAAGACACTTCTAATATTATCAATGAAACGCAGGAGAGTGAAATAGCCGCTTACCGCAAAAAAGTAGAAGATTTGAAAAGAGAGATTAGTAAAAAATAGGAATTAGAGTTTTTATATCTTGATAATCAAGTAGTTACAAAATATTTTTTTATAACTATGATAATTGTATTATGATACCTTATAAATATTGCCGTACTATTTTTGATGAAAAAAATAGCAACCCTATTTTAATAGCAAAAGGAAAACCCAACG
>JANYGM010000476.1 GCA_025362415.1 bacterium | reverse complement strand
TATTAGCTATTTCCTGCAATTCTCCTACTCTACGCAAGGGAATACGCTGAATTGGGTCAAGTTTTTTGCCTAAATCTGTTTCTGCAAGACTATCAGGAAACAACCTAGACCACGCTCCCTCTGTAGGGAAAGGACCTGGTGCAATAGCATTAAACCTAATTTTGTATTTTGCCCATTCTACTGCCAAAGAACGTGTAAGAGCCAAAACTCCCGCTTTTGCACACGCAGATGGGACAGTAAAGCCTGTTCCCGTCCAAGCATAAGTAGTTACAATGCTCAAAACGGTGGCAGGTAGCTTGTTTTCTATCCAATATTTGCCAAATGCAAGCGTACAATTATAAGAGCCTTTCAAAACAATATCTACTACCGTATCAAAAGCACGACTAGATAAGCGTTCTGTTGGGCTGATAAAGTTCCCAGCAGCATTATTAAGCAAGCCATCAACTTTACCAAATTTAGCCACAGCGGCTTTAAGCATAGCTTCTACCTCTTCATAGATGCGTACATCACAAGTGAGTGGCAAAACTTTGCCTTCCGTTTTGGTTTCTTCTGAAAGTTTTTTTGCGGCTTCTTCCAAGACTGGCATTTTACGGCTCGTGATGACAAGGTTTGCGCCTAGTTCTAAGAAATACTTGCCCATAGCGTAGCCTAAGCCTGTTCCGCCACCTGTAACAACTATTGTGCGCCCTGCAAGTGCGCCTTCTTTTAGCATTGGTTGATTGTACATAAAGGATATTTAATTGATTTTGTTTGTTTTAGTAAAAATGCTTTATTTTTTTACAATTTTGTATAGGAGTGTCTTTGTTTTGATTAAATATAAACCGTTTGGCAAGTGTTGAAGTTCAATTTTTTGAAGTCCACTAACATTTACTTTTGTAGAAAGAAGGTGTCCAAAGGAATTGAATAATTGTAGTGTTTCTATTCCTTTGATGTCTATTAAAACATAATCATTAGTTGGATTAGGATAAACAATTATTTTTTCTTCAGTAGCAATTCCTGTTACAGGTGATACAACTACGGGAGGTATCACAACAGGTGGTACAACAACAGGAGGTACAACAATAGGTGGTACTACCACTATTGGAGCGCAATTTCCTGTAGGACACCAACGGTACATCATTATTTTGCCATTGCTGTTTTCTTCTGCAAAAATCATATATTCTCCATTAACTCTTTTGTGGGCTTGTATTGCGCCGTTTATGTCTGACCAACCACTCACAAAGTTAGTAGCACTAGTGGGCAAAATATCTCCTACTACATTTCCTGTTGCTTTTTCTCTTACTACTATTTTGCCATTTTTTGTAAGAATAGTAAAAATATAGTCTCCTGCCAAACAAAATGCTTTTATATTATTATCAGCAGCAGGGGTTCCTTCTGCGAAAAAAGGTATTGCCACACTCCAAGCGGGCAAAGCAGTAGGATTAGTGAGATAATTATTATATCTAGCTAATACGTCACCAGCACAGCCCCAGTTATCACTAACACTACTTGCACTTCTTCCTGTAACATACAAAGCACCCGTTGCATTGTCATATTCAATTCGCTTTATATCATAAATACCACTTACATTTGGGAATAACGTAGAAGTTGCATAAGAATAATTAGGATTGCCATTAGCATTAAATCCTTGCATTGGAAAATAACGAATACCCGCTTCTCTATTCGTTTTCCAGATATTGCCTTGTTGGTCTGGTACAATATGGGTTAAATAAAAGTTGTTAGTGGGTCTATTGTCGTATTCATTGGTTTGGTGGAGTTGGTCGTTGTTGTTATCTGTCCAAATAAATTCTGTATTAGCCGTTGAATTATGCCCCACAAAAGCACTAGGAATAGCCGTTTCTGCATAAATAGAGGGATTAAATTTATAAATGGCTAATCTTTTTCCATACATATCCGAAACAAACAGAAGCCTTTTTCCTGCCACATTTCTTACATACGCAGAAGTCCAAAAAAAACCATTACTGTCTGTAATTCTATCATCTTCTGGAAAAGCAAAGCGGTTGATAGTCATTCCCTTCAACTGCCATTCAGTACCTGGTAGCGTATTATTTAAGTTTAGAGTTAAATGAAATTCTTTTGTATAGAAATCAGTTTCAGAAGTAGGGTCAACAGTGCCATTATCCGTAAACATCAAGCCATTCAAACGCCATAACATTGTGTTAGCGGCATTATATTTTTCTAATCTTGCTCCGCCTTGCCACACGCCATTATTACCCACATAAACATTTCCTAGATTATCAATTCCTACCCCTTTTGGTTCACTAAACTTCAATGGAGCAACTTCGCCCATTAGCCCAGCATTGATACCGCCTGTAAGCCCCATAGTTGAAGTTTGGGCAGGGTTTGAGAAAATTGAAGTATAAATTAAAATATTTTGGTCAATGCCATTATTGGCTACCAAAACTTTATTATTTACTTTATCAATGCAAAAGGCAGTTGCTTTTTTGGCAACAGGCAAGGTGATTTGTGGCGTTTGCAGAACGCCCGTAGGAGAAAAACAAACAATTTTTTGTTGTATAGTATCCAATAACCATATATTTCCTTGACTATCATAGTCTAAAAGACCACTATACCCCACAGACAAGGTTCTTACCACAGTAGCACTCATTGTGGCAGCGTTATAAACTTTAATAGAATTGGTAAGTTTATCACTTACATAAAGTTCATTATTGAGTACTACGACTCCATTTAAAGGTGTACCCGACAAATCTGTTGCATCTGTATTAACAATCAAAAAACTCCCATCATATCCTTTTCCGCCAGAAAAAGGGGCACCATTTCCATTTAGGAAAAACCTTCGTACACAAAACCATTGCGTACCACAAACAGGAAAGTGATTAAGGTTTCCATTATTGCCATCACAACCTTTTTGTTTCATTATTTGATAAACATATTGGTCATCCATAAAAACAGCATTGCCCGAAAATCTTCCCCAAGAGCCAGTTCCGCTTTGTTGTGGTATGCCAATTTGATTGCCCAAACCATCAAAAACAGCTACATTATGCCCTCCTTCTTCCCAACCAGTAATGGTTGCTACTTTTCCCGAGGGTGTTACATACAAATTATCTATGGAATGTGGAATATGGTTAGCAGGCGTTCCAAAAGTGTTTCCTAGCCACGAATTAGCATAATTAGGAAGTAGTTGCGCACAAATAGTGTGATGTATTGCCAACAATACCATCAACAATGGCACTATGTTTGTTATCTTTTTCATTTTTACTTGAGGTTTTAGTGGGACAATAATACGTAATTAAATTGCTAATATCTTAGTTCTTTTCTAATATTAGTCAATTCTTGTGCTGGTACTGCCTCTACTTTGCGTGCAATGCCTTTTATTTTAAATCCTACAACTAAAATATCATCTATTTGGCGGTGTGCGCCTTTCCACTCTTCCATTACCTTGTTGAGTTGGATATGTTGGCTTTTGAGATTTTTATTTGTGTTAAGTGTAAGCAATAAATCTCTAAACTTTTTGGTCATAAACTTAGTGTTATCATCTCCACCAAATTGGTCTGCATAGCCGTCAGAAGAAAGATAAATGGTGATTTCTTCTCCTTCTTTTACCTTAATAAAATGGTTAGTAAAAGGAGCAGAATTAGCACGAGAACTGCCGCCAATAGAGCGTTTGTCGGCTTTTACTTCTTCCAAAATACCATTTCTCATCAAAAGTAAAGGAATTTCTGCTCCTGCAAACTCTATCATATTGACATCTCTATGCACCACACACAAACCAATATCCATACCATCTTTGTTACGGTCTTCTGTTTGTTTGAGGGCAGTTTTTATTTCTTCGTGAAGTTGGTTAAGCACCTCTGATGGACGTGTAATACCTCTTTCGTGGACAATCTGATTAAGTAAAGTATTCCCTATCATACTCATAAAAGCACCTGGAACACCGTGTCCAGTGCAATCAACTACTGCAATCACTATTTTGTCGCCTTTTTCAGCAAACCAATAGAAATCTCCACTAACAATATCACGAGGTTTGAAGTAAATAAAAGAATCAGGCAAAGTTTGTGTTATTAGACTTTTTTGAGGTAGAATAGCTTTTTGTATTCTTTCTGCATAACGAATACTTGCAGTCATTTTTCTGTTTTGGTCTGCCAAATCAATGGTACGACTAGCTACAAGCTCCTCTAAGCGTTTGTTTTGGTCTTCTACAAATTCATTTCTTTCTCGTTCTTTTTCACTTTCTAGGCGTGCTTGTTGTAATGTTTTTTGGGTTAATTCACGCCTAATCACGGCTATCCTATCAGCAAGCCCCAAAGAAAGTAAAATAACTTCTATTGCCGCACCAATAGGAATGGAATAATTGGTAACAAAACCATAAGGTAATATGCCAAACCCACGCAAAACAGTTACGAAAACACCTAACAAAAACATACTCCACGCCACCAAAAAGAACCTTGCAGGACGGAAACCTTTACGCAAAGCAAATATAGAAGATATTACGACTACCACCGACATCAGTAAGCCTGCAAGTGTAGAAAAACGTATTATAATACCATAACTGACTACAAAACTAAGCAGAGCCACCAAAACAGAATAAATAGTAAGCCCTAAAATAACTTTATTGAGCCATTTGGGTACATTTTCTTTTGTATTTAAAAATTTTGTAGCGAAATTTAGGCTGGTAAGCGCACCCAATGCAATAAAAAAAGGAACACTTATGTCGTGCCATTTGGGAGAAGATGACCAAAAAAACTGATATGCCATTCCATTATAAGATAGCTGAAATAACGACACAGCAATAATACTGCTTACATAATGCAAATATGTACCATCTCGCAACGAAAGAAAAACAAAAAAGTTATAAAAAATCATAGCTATCATAATACCTATATAGATACCAAAACCTGTTTGTTCATTGCTAGAACTTACTTGAAACTCTGGCTCTTCCCAAAGTGTACCTCCAAAATGCAGAGAACTTTGCGAGTGTACACGCATATAATAGGTGCTGGTATTGCGTGCAGGGATTTTGATACGGAAAGCGTGATTTTTATTGCGGATTTCTCTGTTGTTGAAGGGCATCAAATCACCAACTTTTTTCTCTTGAATACTACCCAAAGAAGTAGGAGAAAATAGCGTAACGTCATCTAAAAGTGGTGCTTCTAGCTCCAAAACGTATTCTTTTTCAGATTGAAAAGGGTTTTCTATTTTGAAACGCAACCAAAAAGCAGCACTAGAATAACCTACACTAGGTTTATCTTCTTTACTAGAATAAAACAAATTATCATATTTATTGCTACTTACTTGTGTGTAGGTAAGTTTGGCGGAGGTATCTTTAAATATCTGATAATGTCTTCCAAGCATATATTCAGACTTATTTGCACTCAAAATAATGGCTTGCATTGGTGCATCTTGCGCAAAAAGCAGTTTTTTATTAGAAAATAAAAAAAGTGAGACAATTAGAAAAATTGTAATTTTATTCATTTTGTTATATTTTTTCGTGCAAGAATCCATAATGTTTTATAAACGTGGTAATATAGCTAAGTTTGTGATAAGTTGGTTATTTCTTGATGAAATCTTATCAAAATTATTTTCATTTTTCAAAAAACTCGCTATGTTTTCATTTCCAGCGTACCTAAGATTTTTCAAAAATATTTTCAAATTACTTGGAACTGTTTTTATTGTATTTTTTCAAATATGGCTTAAAAAAAATACAAGTATCAATAGAAGTGCGTCAGATACCTACATTCAAGATACTTTAAATATGATTTTGTAGCGTTATTTTATGCTTTCTTTCCGCTACAATATCAATGCTATTGCACAACAACAATCACAAAATAATAACCAAAGAGGACGTTAATTTGAGGTACGAAGTTTGAAATACGAGGTACGAAGATTTCATATATCTCTTAGAATTTGTATCATAAAAAAGCCCTAAATTTTAAAAATTTAGGGCTTTTTGTTGTTGAAATTGCTATAAATATGCTACTTTCAAATTCACAACTCACAATTCACAACTCACAATTCACAACTCACAATTATTTCTTTTTTTTCTTCTCAAAAACTACTTCTTGAAGTAAGAAATTAGATGTTTTTGCAGCATTTGGGTTAAATAATTCTCCTAACTTAGCATTCAAAACATAGAGTTTTCCTTTTGCAAATACGCCTGTTGTAGGGAAAGTCATCACGCTTGATACTTTGCTTTTGAGCGTAGCACTTGCAAAATCATCTTTACTAACAAATTGGTAAATTTCTTTCTTTTCATTAGAAATAATCACCAGTTGATTTTTGCCTTTCAAAACCAGTCCATCAGCTCCTACAATAGGTTCAGCATTGATTTTAGTGATTTCCTTTGGATTTTTTAGAGAAACTTTATAGATATTTCCTGTCCCAGATTGTGCCACAATCAAATAACCATTTTTATGAAAAACAATACCATTTAGGCTAAAACCCTCTGCCTTAAACAAATCAGAAGTAGCAAAAATACTTCCTTTTCCCTCTGGCGTAACCTTAAAAATCATAGGAGAAAAACTATTCGTAACATACAGATTTCCTTCTGTATCAAAAGCAACATCATTAGCAAAATTGCCACCAGTTGGGTTTAGTGCGCCCAAATCAGTAGAAAACTTGCGTTTCCCTGTTGTCAAATCATAAGCAATTACTTTGCCTAATTTGCCTTGTGTGGCTGCATTTGTCTTCACAGAAACGCCAGGGTCAGACACGCATACATACAAAAGGTTACGTTTTTGGTCTGCGTGTGTACCAATAGCACTCACAAGCTCATCATCATTGATAAATTCTGTATAAGTGCCTTTACGGTCTAATTTGCCTATTTTTCCATAACGCAAAGACGTTACAAAAAACATATCTTGTTTTGGGCTATACGCCACACCTTCAGGATAGAGTTCATTTGAATTGAAGGCAATATTTTGGGCTTTTGCCTCAAAACTTGTGCTTAAAATAGTTGCAAAAACGAACGCTGATAACGTTTTAAATACTTTTTTCATTTTGATTTAATAGTTTTTTAATTGATTTATTTTGTAGATTTTGTTCAAATTACCTCTTTTTAACAAAGAAATAGCATAAATGTTCAAAGTACGTTTATTGAGAAGATTTATTTTGAATTGTTTTTGTTCAATTCTGTCAAAATGGCTTCTCCAACAGCTTTTGCAGAGGCAGGATTTTGCCCTGAAATCACTCTTTGGTCTGTTACTACGTGAGATTGCCACAAACCAGATTTCTCAAATTTTGCGCCACGCTCAATTAGCTTGTTTTCTAAACTAAAAGGAACGACATTTTCAAGTTTTACGGCAATTTCCTCTTCATTCGTGAAAGCATTGATTTTCTTATCTTTAACTAGATATTCTCCATTTTTCAGTTTGATATTGACAAAGCCTGAGGGTCCGTGGCAAACGCCACTTACAATGCCTCCATTTTCATAAATAGTGCTTGCAATGCTTGCAAGTGCGGTATTATCAGCAAAATCCCACATTGTACCGTGTCCGCCAGCATAATAAATCACGCCATAATCTGTGGGGTTGATATTTTCTGGTTTGAGCGTATTTTCCACTTTTTGGTGATAGGTTTCGTTTTCCCAAAAGGTTTTATTTGTGCTATCTGTTAGGTTGAAGCCATCAATTGGAGCTTTTCCACCTTTTGGACTAACAAAATCCATTTCGTATCCTGCCTTATGCAGGGCTTCCCAAGCGTGTGTAACTTCTGCAAGATAATAGCCTGTTGGCTCGCCTGTTGCGCCTTTTTTGTCGTGGATTGTTACCACAAACAAGATTTTTTTCTTTGTTGTCATTTTTTTGGTTGATTGGTTTTGTGAAGACTTATCTACTGTTTTGTTGCTACAATTTTGAAAAAAAAGTAGCGTAAGAATGCTTAAAGCTAATATTTCTCTTTTCATTGTGATAAGATTTGAGGTTTTTAAAAACTTTCATTTTTATTACAATGCAAAACTACCCAAAAGCCAATCATTTTGGAAGGAACTAAATCACAGATATTGTGTGAGGTATATCACACAAAACCAAAAAAGAAATGATACTTTGAAATTTTACTTTTCTAATCTGCTTAGCGTTTCTCTTGAAACGCCCAAATACGCAGCAATTAAGGTTTTTGGTACTTTCTGAAAAAGTGTTGGATATAGTTCTAAAAGCTGTTCATAGCGTTCTTTCGCAGTTTTATTGAGTAATGATAAAATTCTTTGTTGTAGCGCAACATAACCAGCATTGGATTTTTTCCTAAAAAAATGTTCTATTTTGTGCATTTCAGCACATAATTTTTCTTTATTGTAAGAAGAAATAGCAAGTATTTCGCTATTTTCTATACAATCTATGTTGATGGTAGCTTTTGTTTCTTTTGCAAATGCTTGATAATCAGTAATCCACCAATCAGGCAATGCAAATTGCAAAATATATTCTTTGCCTTCTGCATCTGTGTGATATGCTTTTAGGCAACCTGTTAGTACAAAATATTCATATTTGACTTCTTCCCCCTCTTGTACTAAAAATTGATGTTTTTTAAGTTTTTTAGTGGTGAAATGTGATAAGATATAGTCAAATTCTGCATCTAAAAGTGGTGTTATTTTTTCTATCTGATTTCTGAAAATTTCGTACATAAATACCTTAATTTGTTGTTTATTACCATTTTATTTCTTACAAAGATACAAAAAACAAATACTTTTACTTTTTATTTCTAAGATTTTTCTTTGTGTTGCTAGTTTCTTTCGTATTTTTGTGTAAAATATACAAAAATATCTAAGAAATATCTTCTAAAATGTCTGAATTATACGTTTATAATACGCTTTCACGCCAAAAAGAAAAATTTGAGCCAATCTCATACCCACACGTAGGCATCTATGTATGTGGTCCTACCGTATATAATGAGGCACACATAGGCAACGGTCGTCCTCCTGTGGTGTTTGATGTTTTGGGTAGATATTTGTCCTATTTGGGTTATAAAGTGCGTTTGGTGCGAAATATCACAGATGTAGGGCATCTTTTGGGTGATACCAATGAGGGTGAAGACCGTATTTCTAAGCAAGCACGCCAAGAACGTATTGAGCCAATGGAAATTGTCTATAATTATACCCAAAAATACCACCACGTCATTGATAGCCTTAACGTAAAACGCCCCAATATTGAGCCTACCGCCACAGGACACATTTTAGAGCAAATAGAAATTACACAAAAAATCATAGAAACGGGCTTTGCTTATGTTTCTAATGGTTCTGTCTATTTTGATGTTGCCAAATATAACGAAAAATATAATTATGGCGAACTTTCTGGGCGTGTAGTGGACGAACTCTTAAACAACACTCGTGAGCTTGACGGACAAGCAGAAAAACATCACCCTGCCGACTTTGCACTTTGGAAAAAAGCTGCTCCTGAGCATCTAATGCACTGGAATTCCCCTTGGAGTGTTGGTTTTCCTGGTTGGCATATTGAGTGTACTGTTATGAGTCGTAAGTATTTAGGTGATACTTTTGATATTCACGGTGGCGGAATGGATTTGGCATTTCCTCATCACGAGTGCGAGATAGCACAGGCAAAAGCTGCCAATAATGGCATTGCACCAGTAAAATACTGGATGCACAACAATATGATTACGGTTGATGGCAAAAAAATGAGCAAAGCTGATGGTAATTTTATTACTTTAAATGAGCTTTTTGAAGGCAATCACCCACTTTTATCAAAGGCGTATAGTCCTATGGTAGTGCGTTTGTTTATCTTGCAAGCACAATACAGAAGTACAATTGATTTTTCTGATAAAGCTCTTAGTGATGCACAAAAGAACTATAAAAGTTTTATCAATGGTTTGCGAGCTATCAAAAATATGGTTTATCCCATTGCAACCACCCCTAACCCCTCCTTGCAAGGAGGGGAATTTGAAACTCCTCTCCTTCCTAAGGAGGGGCTGGGGGTGGTTATTGATACGAAAGTAGAAGAAGAAGTAAAACAAACCATTAAAGATATTTTTGTAGCTTTGAATGATGATTTGAATACTGCTTTGGCACTAGCGCATTTGCTTAATTTACTCAAAAAAATCAATATTTTTATGTCCAATCCTGCTAAAATAACTACTATTTCGGAAGAGATTTTTGTAGAATTGAAAGAAAAGTTTGTTTTGGTTTTTGAAGAGATTTTAGGGCTAAAAGAAGAAACTCCAAAAGGTGCTTTTTATGTGCTTTTAGATAGTTTAATGGCACAATACCGTTTAGCAAAAGAAGAAAAAGCCTACAATAAAGTTGATGCTATTAGGGCAAATCTAAAAAGTATTGGGGTAGTCGTCAAAGATATGAAACACGCCATTGATTGGGCGTATGATGAATGATTTTTTGAAGTACGAAGTTTGAAGTACGAGGTACGAATTTTTCTACTTGTTTGATTGGTTAGATAACGACATTGATAAATTGTATTAGTAATATTTTTCATTTGCATTAAAAACGCCTTTCAGGGTTCAACAATAACAGCCTTTACTAGCAGTAGAGTTTTTATTACTTGATAATCAAA
>JANYGM010000443.1 GCA_025362415.1 bacterium | reverse complement strand
TATTAGGTGTAGGCGCACGTAAAGGCGGTATGCCACTTTACAAATATATTGCCAACCGTATTTTAACTTTTTCACAAAATGTGCTGATGGGTCAGAAACTTTCTGAATATCACACAGGTTATAGGGCTTTTTCTAAGGAAGTTTTAGAAAATATTTCTTTTGAAAAAAATTCTGATGATTTCGTTTTTGACAATCAAATGCTTGCTCAAATCTTTTATAAAGGCTATGAAATAGGCGAAATAACTTGTCCTACCAAATATTTTGATGAAGCCTCTTCTATTAATTTTTCAAGAAGTGTAAAATATGGTTTTGGTGTTTTGAATGTGTCTTTTTTGTATTTTCTGACAAAATTAGGTGTGTTTAATTGGAAAATATTGAAATAAAAAGATAATCAAAAATGAAAAAGATTTATCTTTTTAGTGGTTTGGGAACTGATAAACGTATTTTTCAGTTGTTGGATTTGTCTGATTATGATACGGTTTTTGTGGAATGGATTGTACCACAAAATAATGAAACTATTGAGGAATACGCTAAAAAGATTATCTTTCAAGAGAATTTTAATTCACAAAACTACAAACCAACTCTTGTAGGGGTTTCTTTTGGTGGAATGCTTGCTGTTGAAATTGCAAAACTTATTCCTACTGAAAAGGTGGTTTTGATATCTTCTGCAAAAACAAAATATGAAATTCCATTTTATTTTCGTTGGATAGGAAAGTTATATATAGATAAAATAATTCCTGCAAAATGGCTCAAACATTCTACTAAAATCACTGATATGATTACTAATTGGTTTTTTGGTGCAAAATCCAATTTTGATAAAAAACTTCTCAAAGAAATTATTAAAGATACCAATGAGATTTTTCTAAAATGGGCTATTGGGCAAATTGTACGTTGGAGGAATACATCTAAACTAAAAAATATTATTCATATTCACGGAACAAAAGATAAAATTTTACCTATTTATTTTGCTGATTATGACCATAAAATAATTGATGGTGGGCATTTTATGACACTAAATAAAGCAGAAGAAATTAATAAAAAATTAAAAGAAATTTTATGAAAATCCTCAAAAACTACTTTTGAAAAGTAGTTTTTTTGCTTTTTTAGTGGATAAATACTAAATTGCAGAAAAATATCTTTATTAGAAATACTTACCAACTAATGACAAAGAAAATCAAGTTAGATACCATTCCAGAGGCTATTGAGGCAGTACGCAGAGGCGAAATTATTATTGTCGTTGATGACGAAAACCGTGAAAATGAAGGTGATTTTATCTGTGCAGCAGAGGCTATCACGCCAGAAATGGTTAATTTTATGTTGCGTGAGGCTCGTGGCTATCTTTGTGTGGCACTTACAGAAGAGCGTTGTCAAGAACTTCAATTAGATATGATGGTTGGCAAAAATACAGACCCCAATAAAACCGCTTTTACAGTTACGGTAGATTTGTTAGGACACGGAAATACCACAGGTGTATCCACACACGACCGTTCTCGCACTATCCACGCACTCGCACAAGATAACATAAGAGCGCAAGATTTTGGCAGACCAGGACACATAAACCCTCTTAAAGCAAAGCACGGAGGTGTTTTAAGGCGTACTGGGCATACAGAAGCTACTGTTGATTTTGCTCGTTTGGCGGGTTTTAAGCCAGTAGGCGCACTTATTGAAGTAATGAATGAAGACGGAAGTATGGCACGTCTGCCAGATTTGAGAAAGATAGCAGACAAATTTAACCTAAAACTTGTTTCTATTGAAGATTTGATAGCATATAGGCTACAGAATGAGAGTTTGGTTAGGAGCGAAATAGGCGTAGAAATGCCTACAAAATGGGGTGATTTTGATTTGATTGCTTATAGACAAATTGATACTGACGAAATTCATTTGGCACTCGTAAAAGGTACGTGGGACAAAGATGAGGCGGTTTTGGTGCGTGTGCATTCGTCGTGTGTTACAGGAGATATTTTTGGTTCGTGTCGTTGTGATTGTGGAGAACAATTACACAATGCAATGGAAATGGTGCAAAAAGCAGGGAAAGGCGTGATTTTATATATGAATCAAGAAGGTAGGGGAATTGGACTTATCAATAAACTGAAAGCCTATAAATTACAAGAGCAAGGAATGGACACAGTACAGGCTAATTTGGCGTTAGGTTTTGGTATGGACGAGCGTGATTATGGGGTTGGGGCGCAAATTTTGCGTGATTTGGGCATTAGCAAAATAAAACTTATCTCTAATAATCCTCGCAAACGTGCTGGACTTATTGGCTACGGACTTGAAATAGTGGATAGTATTGCCATAGAGATTTCGCCAAATAAGCATAATGAACAATATTTAACCACAAAAAGAGATAAACTAGGACATACCATCTTGAAAGATAAGGACAAAAAGAAGAAAAAATAAGTTATTGTCATACTACTTAGATAACGACATTGATAATTTGTATTACAGTCCAGCGGACTAACATATTTATAGAAAACAGTCAAAAAATGTATTTCGCTCCAGCGGAGCGGCACTAGCAAGAGCTAGTTTTATAAATATTGCGCTCCGCTGGAGCGAAATACAAACACACTGATATTTCTATAAATATAGAGTTCCGCTGGAACTAATACAAAATATCAAT
>JANYGM010000441.1 GCA_025362415.1 bacterium | reverse complement strand
CCAATGGGCAGAGCCTCTGTGATGTATGATGTGCTTAATCACTTGATTGTAGACAGTCAATTATCCCATTGTAGGCAAGATGAGCATAGTTTATATGATTTGCACAGGGCATCTGAAATCAATTACTTTGGTAGTGAAATAACTAAAATTTATTTGATGGATAGAAACTATCCCTCTTTTAAAAAAAATACTAGAATTCAATAAGCAAGGTGATTTTTTTGTTAGTAATGAGTTGTAAATAAAATCCTAATGTTGTATTTCTTAGTGCCTGCTTAGTGTATATTTCTTAATGAACTTAGTGTTAAAAAGAAAAAAACTAGGAAGTTATTTGCAATGTATTACTAAGTAAGAAATACAAAATTAAGAAAGGAACTTCTGTAAAATCTTATTGTTTTTGTATTATTTTTTTGTTAAGTTTGCTATCTTGTTTGCAATATATCACACATCATATATCAAAAGATGCTTTCACGCCGTAAATTTATCCAAAATACCCTCACAGGGCTTGCTGTAGCTAGTTTTGCTCCAACAGAATTATTTGCTAATAATATCTCAAACGAGATTTCAAATAAACCTATCAAGCTAACTATTTTGCATACCAATGATATGCACTCTCGTATAGACCCATTTCCGCTAGATGGACGCAAAGAATCTGGTTTTGGAGGAATGGCTAGGCGTGCTACACTTGTGAAAAAAATTAGAAGTGAACAAGAACATACGCTTTTGTTGGATTGTGGTGATGTTTTTCAAGGAACGCCTTATTTTAATTATTTTGGTGGTGAGTTAGAATTTCGTTTGATGAGCGAGATGGGTTATGATGCAGGAACGCTTGGTAATCACGACTTTGACAATGGTTTACAAGGCTTGCAACGTGCTTTACCAGCTGCAAAATTCCCTATTTTGAATGCAAATTATGATTTTTCTAAGACTATTCTCAAAGATAAATTCCAACATTATAAGGTTTTCAATAAAGGTGGTATCAAAATTGGCATTTTTGGGGTAGGAATTGAGTTAAATGGCATTGTTCCTGACCATAATTATGCTGAAACAGTTTATAAAAATCCTGTAACAGTGGCTAAACAAATGGTGGCTACACTTAAGTCTATGGATTGTCAATTTATCATTTGTTTGTCGCATTTAGGCTATTCTTATGAAATTGACCGTATTTCTGATATGCAGCTTGCCGCAAAAGTTGATGGTATTGATTTGATTTTGGGTGGACATACACATACTTTTTTGGAAGAGCCAACTTCCGTAAAATCTCCTAATGGTGATGAAGTGCTTATCAATCAAGTTGGTTGGGCAGGATTACGTTTGGGGCGTATTGATGTAGTTTTTGATAAAAATAATAAAAAAGAAGTGATTAAAACCGCTTCTATAGAAATCTGTGAGAAAATTGACAAAATGTAATAGCCCCCTAGCCCCCGAAGGGGGAATAAAATATTTGAAGCACAATGTGATTTTTTATTGTTTTAATATTTCTCGTTTTTTCTTTCTTTTTTTAGTCTTAAACCTAAATTCTTTTGCTTGTTTCACTTGTTTTGGACAAAATTATGATGATTTGGGTTCTTGGAATATTCTTAATGCACGTTTTGAGATAAATTCAAAATGGAGTTTGTCGGCAGAAGCGCAAATACGTAGTCTAAAATTTTATGATGATTTTCATTATTATGAAACAAAAGCAGTAGTTAGTTACAAACTTTCTGACCAAATTTCTGTTGGTTTTGGTGCAGGAACTTACCAAACTTACCGTTCTGGTGGGAATTTTGTTACCCCAAAAGTTAATAATGAAATAAGACTTTTCCCCTATGTTTCCTTTCATAATACGTTAGGACGACTAAAAATAGAAAACCGCTACCGCCTAGAAAACCGTTTTACGCCAAAAGGCTACCGTTTGCGTGTGCGCTACCGTTTGCAAGCAGTCTTGCCTATCAATTCACCCAAAATAATGCCTAAAACAGTTTATGGTATCATTTGGAACGAACTTTTTATGACCAATGAGCCTGCTTATTTTCAAAGAAATAGATTTTTTGTGGGCGTGGGTTACGAATTTTCTCACAAATTTGCCACCCAAATAGGTTGGATAAATCAGTTTGATTATTCTGTAGATGATGAAACAGGCAAAAACTTTCTCCAAATATCTTTACTTTTTAGCTTTAAAAAGAAAAAAGGAAACTATCAGGACATACACGTACCAGAAGAGTAGAAAAAAGTACAAGGTACGTATGAGTATAAAACAAAGATTTAATTATCAATATTTGTTTTCATTCGTAATTGCCTATTTTATACTTACTCTAATTCCCAAAAATCCTCTAATTCCTTGCGTTGGCGCATAAATGTAATTTGGGTCAAAACTCACTCCATACGGATTTGTTGGCGTAGCTATTACTTGTCCATTTGCGTCAAATTGCACATTTTTATCAAAAGGGTCTTTTGAACCAGCAATAATAAAAGGATTATTTTCTTTAAATGGTGTCCAATTTAGTAGGTTTTTCACGCCACCATAAAGCTCAATATTTGTAAATTTCGTGTAAGAAAATTGTATATTCTGCGTACTCCACCAAGGGGAGTTTTGCTTGCGTGGGTCAAGTGCGCCCAACGTAGGCAAACGCATAGGACTATAAATATTGCCTGTATAATCAATAGAAAGGTTTATTTTAGGAATTTTGTAAGAAATAGCCCAAACTCCAGTAAAATTTTCTGTCAAAATTTGTCTGTTAGTCTTGCCATTTGTAGTGATAGTATTTGCCATTAGCGTACCTCCTGCAATGATTTTCAGACCGTCCAGTTTTCCTTCAAATTCTATATCCATATTTAAGCTAACTCCTTTACTTTCAGCATATCCAGAAAGATTATCATAAATGATTTTGTTGGGGTCAGTGTCATAATTCCCAATAATTCTATTATTAAAAAATGTATAAAAAGCACTTGCATCAAGCCCAATATAGGTTTCATTTTTTAAATTTATTTTCTTAATATAATTAAGATTGATGTTGTAAGATTTTTCAGGATTTAGCTTATTTTTTATTTCTACTTCTCTTGCGCCTGTAAGTGCTGCGTGGTCTTCTGTAAAAAGATTTACTACCCTAAAACCTGTTCCAGCGTTCAAACGAAGGATATTTCTATTATTGACACTGTATTTGTAGGCAAGGCGTGGCGTAAAAATATTTCCGTGATAAGAATTATAATCATACCTAAAACCTGTTAAAAACTTATGTTTTGGAGAAATTTTTAGTTCATTTTGTACAAATATCCCAGGCAACCACGTTTGTTGAGGCTGATTTTTTGAATTTAAAATGTCGTTTGAAGCTGTTGCAGGCGTGTTGTCATCATAATAGGTATAACGCAAAGCCGCACCCACCAAAAAATCATTTCGCCCAACTGTCTTATCCCAAACAAATTGAGAAAACCCAATATGCTGTTTGGCAATGTAAGAAGTTTTACCATAACGACTATCTTGGTCGTGTAAGTTATAAGAAAAAGATAACATTATTTTCTCTTTTGTGGGCAGTTGGTAGTTACCCAAAAGTTCGTAGCGGTTGGTATAAATACTTTCTCCATAAATGCTATCTCCACCCCTGAATTGTTTTGTCCATCTAGTATCTCCACCCCAACGGTCTTCATAAAAATACCGCCCTGCAATAGAAAAAATACGGTTTTCTTTCCTTTGAATGTTGTATTTTTGGAAAAAAGAAACCCTATGCTGGAGTGTCATATCTGTAAAATTATCATTATTTTTATCTACAATATTCTGAAAATTAAAATAATTGATACCTGTCAAAAGACTTACTTTTTTGTTCAAATTGAGTTTTAGCCCCAAATCTGCGCTTAACTCTTTCCAAGAAGTTGCCATAATATCCGCAGAAAAAAGTGGCGCATTTTGTGGTTTTTTGGTGATAATATTGATAATTCCCCCTACCGCCTCACTTCCATACAAAGAGGAGGCAGGTCCTTTGACAATTTCCACACGTTCCACCAAACTATTAGGAATACCAGACAACCCATAAACCGTTGATAAACTACTCACAATAGGCATTCCATCTATCAAAACCATAGTATAAGGTCCTTCTAAGCCATTTATATGAATGTCACCCGTATTGCAAACATTGCAATTTAGTTGTGGGCGCACGCCATTGACATTTTGGAGTGCGTCAAAAATACTTGGTGTAGGGTTTTTCTTAAAAAAAGTAGGTGAATAAACCTCTACAGGAACAGGGCTTTCTAGCCTAGAAACCTCTTTTTGCGTACCTGTAACGACCACATCATCTAAATCAGCATCTTCTTTTAGTTCTATTAAAATTGGATTTTCATTAGTTGAGAGTGTATCTTTTGCAGTTATTTGGAGGTTTTTTTCCTGAAAGCCAACAGCATTGATAACGAGTTTGGGTAGGTTTTTTTCTACTAAATTATTGGATTTTTCATCTGATTTCACTTGATTTAGTTGTATAAAAAACGTCCCAAATTCATCAGCCAAAACGCCAGTATTTGTTCCAAAAACTTTAATTGTAGCATACGGAATTGGTTTTTGGTTTTGTTTGTCAATAATTTTCCCTGTAATGGTTTGGGCAAATATTTTATTATGAATGATTACTGTTGATAAAATAACAAACAATAATTTTAAAGATATTTTCATTATTATGAGGACTAATTTTATAATTTAAGGTTGCATTATATTTTAATTTATGCAAAGGTAATATAAAAACATTACAAGTCCAATTTTATTTTTAGGCAAGTCTAAAATAAATTAAAAACAATAAAAAAGTGCCATAACTTCCATTATGGCACTTTTTGAGTATTTCTCGTAATTCGTAATTGAACTTTATGCAGATTTTCTGATATAAATAATCACCCCTGCAAAAATATTGTTTTGGTCTTTTATTGGCTCATAGTATGTTCTGGCACGGTATTTAAAATCTCCCTGCCCATAATAAGCTACTTTTTCAAAGGCTTCTTGTTCCATATAAAGTTGTTCCCAAATCATCTTTTGTTTCTCTAATTCATCAGGGAAAGCCGTAAATAAGTCAAACCAATTCATATTTTTGAAAATATCCTTATTAAAAGTACCTTCTAAAACTGTTTGTGCTTTGCTATTAAAATAGTTAATGTTACCATTTTTATCAATAGAAATAATGCTGTCTATTGATTTTTCCATTATTTGGAATGAAATATTATCAGCAATATTATCAGCAATATTACTAGTTGAATTTTCTACGTTTGCAGTAGTAAGAATAGCTACTTTTTCCTCACGTTCTTCTCCTTTTATTTTTGTAGAAATCTCCGTATAACTACTAATAATCTCGTGACTTTCAGCTTCTTTTACTTTTGCAGTTATCAAATCTAGCATTGAAAGCGCAAATTTTTGGTTGTCTTGTGTCCACTCACGAGGTGTGCGAGTATGTTCGCACATAATAATTCCTTTGAGTTTATTATCTAATTTAATTGGATAACAAAGCAAAGAAGTAATACCTGCTTCTGCAAGATACGGCACAGTAAGTTCTTTTATACGAGCATCAACTTGTGCATATTCTGCAAGTATAACAGGTTTTTCGTGAAGTTCTCCCATAAAAATAGGGAATTTTTGTATTGCTAAATGCTCGTGTTTTAAATGTTCCTTGATGTTACTATCAAAAATATCCAAACATTGCAAATATCCATCTGTAAGACTATCACCTATCAGATGCCAAATACTAGCACGCCCCAAATTCAAATTTTCACAAATAATCTCTGTTATTTGCCCTGCAAAAACTGGTAATGTTTCTAGTGTTACATTTTGTGCGCCAAGCATTGTGAGTTGCTCAATATGCTTACGCAATCTGTCTTTATTTTCTCTGATGAGTTCCTCGTTATTTTTCTCATCTGTGATGTCTTGGTACGTTCCAATAATCCCTAAAATAACGCCCTCGTTGTCGTGGAAAGGAACTTTACTGACTTTGAGCCAAGCTGTTCTATCTGTAGAAATTTGTTTTTGAGTTTGTAGAATATCAATTTCAGGCATATTGGTAGCTATCATACGTTG
>JANYGM010000498.1 GCA_025362415.1 bacterium | reverse complement strand
TTTAGTAGTAATTTTTTCATAAAAAAACCCTTACTATTTAAAGCAAGGGATTTTTTTGTGCGGATAGAGGGACTTGAACCCACATGCCTTGCGGCGCTAGATCCTAAGTCTAGTGCGTCTGCCAATTTCGCCATATCCGCTTGGTGTTCCTTATTTGGAGATGCAAAGGTACACCTTTATTTTGAATAAAAAAACTTTTTTGAAAATATTTTTTACTTTTTTTTGAGAATATTATCAAAATTATAACTGTTTAGGAAACTGATATAATACAGATGTATTTGTAGAAACGTTGCTTGCAACGTCTTAGCATAGAAAATTGTATTTGGTGCTATACAAGAATAATACTTTCATTTGCTAATGTATTATTTTGTCGTTGAATTTAGACGTTGCAAGCAACGTCTCTACATAAAATACTACCTATGTTAAATCCTATCTTTTTTTGTATTTGATTGATATTTAACTAAATTTGTCAGAGAATTTTAAAGTGCAACAATCCCATAATACAAAAATAATGAATTTTATCAATTATACTGTTAGTGAACGTGTGGCATACATCACGCTTAACCGCCCAGACAAACGAAATGCCCTTAATTTTGATGTAGTTTCTGAACTAAAAGACGCATTTTTAGATGCAGAGCAAGACCCAAACGTAAAAGTAGTGGTTTTGCGTGCTAATGGAAAGGTTTTTTGCGCTGGTGCAGATTTGGAATATCTCCAACAACTTCAAAAAAATTCTTATGCAGATAATCTTGCGGACTCTTCTCACCTCAAAGACCTTTTTCACCAGATTTATACACACAAAAAAGTAGTTATTGCACAAGTTCACGGACACGCCATTGCGGGAGGGTGTGGGCTTGCGACTGTCTGCGACATCAGTTTTAGCGCACCAGAAGCACAATTTGGCTATACAGAAGTCCGTATTGGCTTTGTTCCTGCCATTGTAACAATATTTTTATTGAGAAAAATAGGAGAAACAAGGGCAAAAGAGATGCTTCTTTCTGGTGAACTTATTTCAGCAAAAAAAGCAGAAGAATATGGTTTAATCAATTTTATTGTACCAGCAGACGAAATTGAAAAACGAGTTTTTGATTATGCACAAATGGTTTGCAAACAAAATTCTATGCAATCTTTACAACTTACCAAAAAAATGATTGCAGAAGTGCAAGAAAAAGACCTTACAGAGGCTCTCACGTATGCCGCCCAAATGAACGCTCACGCAAGAGAAACAGCTGATTGCAAGCGTGGAATAGGTGCTTTTGTCAATAAAGAAACGCTAGAATGGTAAAATAATTAGGAATTGTGAATTAGGAATTGTGAATGAATACAAAATGATTTTATAAATATTTTTGCATATAAATTAGTGATAAAAAATACAATATCTTAATAATCAAGATATTGTATTTTTTATTTTTCCCCTAAAGAAATTTTTAATTACCTTCGTGGTTTGTGTCCCCACAAACCGCAATGAGGTAGTATAATGACTATTTCATTTACGACAAAAAATACATTGATTATCCTAATTGGTGGTTTGTGAGGACACAAACCACGAAAATATTTTTTATTTTTTCCCTAAAGAAATTTTTAATTATTTAGTAGGAATTTAAAATAGTTTAATTATATTTGAGCGGACTAATTCAAATATAATTCCAGCCTAAACTATTATCAAAAAACTAAACAATTTTAATTATGGGAGAGTCAGCATTCAAAGGAGGCTACAAATTTGCTAAACCAAATCCAAAAGCAAAAGCCTACTCATCAAAACTCAAAAGCGACAAACTACCACCAGCAGTGGATTTGCGCCCTTTTATGACAAAAGTAGAAGACCAAGGACAAACCAACAGTTGTACTGCTAATGCCGTTGTGGGTGCTTATGAATATCTTTTCAAAAGATTTAAAAAGCAAAACTACGACATCAGTCGTATGTTTGTCTATTACAACGCCAGAGTAAAAGGTGGTGGAGATATTGCAGATGAAGGTAGCGTTATCCAATATGCAATGGAATGCCTCAAAAAAGCAGGTGCTTGCTCTGAAGCTACTTGGAAATTCAAAAAAGAGATTGTAAACAAAAAACCTCACAAAGAATCTTACTCAGAAGGTAAGAAATTTTTGGTTGATGAAATAATGTCTGTACCTGTTAAGCTAAAAGCGTGGAAAAAAACCCTTGCAGATGGCTATCCTATTGTATTTGGAACAACTTTGTATAAATCTTTTGACAAAGCCGCAGAAAATGGTGGTGTTGTACCAATGCCTTCTCCAAAAGAAGCTGGTAGAAAATCACACGGCGGACACGCAATGCTTTGTGTTGGGTATTCTGATGAAGATAAAATGTTTATTATTCGTAATTCTTGGGGTGAAAGTTGGGGTGAAGAAGGCTATTGCTACATTCCCTACAACTACCTAATGAATGAAAAATGGACAGGTGATTGTTGGATAATTAAGAAAAATGCCAAAATGCCTGCCGTTAAGAAATCTTGGGTTAAAGATAAAAAATCTGTAATGAAACCTGCAAAAAGTGGCGCACCAAAGAAAAAAGCAAAAGTGTATCACCCAAGCGAGTACAAAGATTTGCCGGATAATCTTTTGTATGCAGACCAAGACGTATTGGAGTATGATGATGATGATGAGGCAATGAGCAGCATTTATCAAGAATATGACCTTGAAGAAGGAGAAGATGACGACCTAGAAGATGAAGTTTATGAAGATGATGGGGACGAGGACGAAGATTATTATAGTGAAGATGAGGAAGTAGAAGAGGAAGACGACGAAGACGAGTTTGATGAAACTTCTGAAGGTGATGAGTTTGAAGATGAAGATGACGAGGAGTTTGAAGATGACGAAGAAGAATCTGAAGGAGAGGAGGAAGAAGAATCTGAAGGTGACGAGGAAGAAGAATCTGAAGAGGACGAAGAAGAAGGTGAGGAAGAAGAATCTGAAGAGGAAGAAGCTGAAGAAGAGGAGGAAGAAGCTGAAGAAGAAGAGGAAGAACAACCAGAGGAAGAGGAGGAAGAAGCTGAAGAAGAGGAAGAGCAACCTGAAGAAGAGGAAGAAGAGCCAGCAGAGGAAGAAGAGGAACAACCTGAAGAAGAAAGTTCTGAAGAAGAAGAACAATAACAAAAAAGCCTCACTAACTTGCGTTAGTGAGGCTTTTTTGTTATTGCGTAAATTGTATTCATTCACAATTCACAATTTAAAATTCACAATTCCTTAGTATTGCTGTATTCCTGCAAAGAAAAAAGCACCTTCAATGGCTGCATTTTCGTCTGAATCAGAACCGTGAACGGCATTTGCTTCAATAGATTTTGCAAACATTTTGCGGATAGTTCCTGCTTCTGCTTGTTCTGGATTGGTTGCGCCAATTAGTTTTCTAAAGTCTGCAACTGCATTTTCTTTTTCCAAAATCATTGGTACGATAGTGCCAGAAGACATATAAGCACACAAATCAGCATAAAAACCACGCTCTTTATGAACTTCATAAAATTGCCCTGCACGCTCACGGCTTAGGTGCGTTAGGCGCATAGCTACAATACGAAAGCCTGCTTCTTCAATCATTTTAGTAATTGCGCCAATGTTGCCTGCTGCTGTTGCATCTGGCTTAATCATTGTAAAAGTTCTGTTAGTTGCCATTTTTTAGAATAAGTTATTGGTTATGATTTTGGTGCAAAGGTAATGAAAAATTACTAAATATCAGTGAATTTTTTGAGAAGTTTCCAAAGTTTTATATTCGTATTTCGTACCTCTTACTTCGTACCTCTTTCTTAGCTTTTCCACAGAAACGGAAATAAAATCACAGAAATAGCCACTACAATCACATTCATAGCTAAAAGCGTTAGCATTGCATCAAAACTTACGCTTCTATCAAGTCCGTCAAGGGCATTTTTGGATACTTTTATCAGCAAAAGTAGCATTGGAACAATCACAGGGAAACTCAAAATAGCCATAAGTGTTGCATTTTGATTAGCTTTTGCAGCTATTCCTGCCACCATTGTAAGGGTTGTAGCAAAACCCAAAGCTCCCAAAAACAAATTAAAACCAAACAACATTTTATCAATAACAGGATTTCCTAGCAAAATCCAGTAAGCAACGAGCCCCAAAAATGCCATTACAAGCATCAAAGAAGTATTATAAATGATTTTTGAGATGATAATAGCCAACGGATTTGCCACTACATAATAATACAAAAAACGGCTTGGACGCTCTTGTACGAAACTTTTACCCACCGCATTAACGGCAGAAAAAAGCATAATTATCCAAAAAAGGGCGTTCCACGTAATAGGATTTAGAGAATTTTGTTGCAGATTAAAGCTCAAATACGCAATCATTACTGCGCCAATAACGTACAAAAGAAGCCCATTGAGGGCATATTTTTGTCGCCATTCCAACAAAATTTCTTTTTTGATGAGGATATTTATTTCTGAAAAGATTTGCACTTGAAGAGTTGTGAGTTATTGAGACATTGTTTTACGTAATTCGTTATTGGTGTGGCTAAGGCTAAAACACCAATAATAGAGGGAAAGCTTTCTCAAATTTTGGAAAGGCTTTTTTGCTAAACATTCTTAGTTAATTTTGCTAGTGCATCTGCAACTGCATCAGCAATGGTACTTTGAAGTGTTTGCATTATTTCTTTTTGCTCAAATTTTTCAAAAAAATTAAGGTTATTGTTACTATTATTATTATTGTTCAAATCCCCTATAATATTAACACTATGTTGTGGCATTTTTATTTCGTCTTCCTCCATCAATTTGCTTATAGGTACTTCCAAAAACTCCGCTAATTTTTTGAGTGTGGCAATGGTTGGCACAACTGTATTACTTTCTATTTCGCAATAATTAGGTTGTTTCATACCAGTAGCTTTGGCTACGTCAGTTTGAGAGTAGTTTTTTATTTTCCTGAATTTAAGTAGATTTTTCCCAATATCTAATTTTGTTTGTTCCATTGAATAATTATTTATAGGTTTGAATATTAGATACAAAGATAGTATATTTTTATTAAATTATATGCTGTTTTAATCTTTTTTATACGTCTTTTATTTTTTTATGATAAAAAATACGCCTACTTTTGCACCAACAAATAAAATAATGCTAGACAAATAGCATATAATTTATTTGTTATATCTTTATTTTTAAACTAAATTCATTTATGTTCAAACGACAAAAAAGCAAAATACTTGTATTTTTGCTGATGTTGGGAATATTATATGGCTGTAAACGCCATCTTTTAGACCCACTAAATCCACAAACACAACAAACAAATCTCCCTGCGAAAGCCCAACTTGACAAAGTCAAAGGCTTTTATGAGAATGGTAGGTACAAAAACCAACCAAAACCTGTTTCCTCTGGCAACGAAAGAATGACTGCTGCTGATTCTGCTCGTTTCAAAGACTTTGAACCACAATGGGACAAAACACAAGTAGAACTTCTTCCCAACAACGAAAAAAT
>JANYGM010000424.1 GCA_025362415.1 bacterium | reverse complement strand
AAATTGGTACTAAAAACCACCCCCAGCCCCTCCTTAGGAAGGAGGGGAGTTTTGTCCCCCTCCTTTTCAAGGAGGGGTTAGGGGTGGTTTTGATATTTGTTTGTGCTAAACGTTTGATAATCAAGTAATAAAAACTCTATTTATTTATTTTGCACGTATAGCCTCCACAGGATCCATACGTGAGGCAATATAAGCAGGAATAATACCTGAAAGCATACCCACAATACTAGAAATAGCAAGACCTGTAATAATATTCCTTGTGGAAAGCAACAGTTCCAGACTATCTTGCGGGATAATAGTAATCAGATAAACCAAAAACAAACCCACAATTCCACCCAAAACACTCAAAAAAACTGCCTCAAACAAAAATTGAAACAAAATAAAATAATTTTTTGCGCCTAAAGATTTTTGTATGCCAATGATATTGGTGCGTTCTTTCACAGAAACAAACATAATGTTAGCAATCCCAAAAGCTCCCACCAAAATAGAAAGTCCTCCAATAATACCGCCAGCCACATTTAAGACTCCAAAAATAGCACCTACTTGGTTAGCAATCATTTCTGGGCGGTTGAGCGCAAAAGAATCTTCATCACGTGGTTTTAGGCTACGTTTGGCACGCATCAAAGCCCGTAATTCATCTTCTAAAGCGGTCAGATTTGCATCATTTTCATATCCTTTAAGCGAAATTGTAGGCTCTGATGCGTTTTTGCCAATTTTATAAATTTTGCTAAAATAACCATAAGGAATAAGACATTCTACATCTTTGCTAGTGCCACCCAAAAAACTCTCTCCTTCTCGTTTCATTACTCCTATTACATTTATTTTCAAGCCTTTCACAGTAATAAAACTGCCAATAGCGTTTCCTCGTGGAAACAAATCTTTTGCAATTTGGTCGCCAATAATAGCTACATTTTGTGACCTTTCAGACTCTTGAACAGAAAAATAACGTCCTTGCGCTAGCAAAACATCACTTACTTTTTCGTAACTATGCGACACCCCAGAAACATCTGTACCCGCTATACTTAAATTGCCTGCTTTGATTGTAACATTCCCTTTATCAACCATAATAGCTACTGCAGAGGCATTAGTAGCTTTTTTTTCAAGGAAACGGAGTTCTTCCAAATCAGGGATTGGGCGGTTCATATATTTCCACCAAGGGTAATCTGGTCCAAAACTCCAAGGCCATTTTTGAACATAAATCACTTTATCACCCAAAAAATTAAGGCTTTGTTTGATACTTCTTTCCAAAGAATCCACAATAGTATAAACGGCAATAATAGAGAAAATCCCTACTGTAACACCCAAAAGCGACAATGCGGTACGCAATACATTAGCACGCAACGCCTGCCAAGCAAAATTAAAACTTTCAAAAATAAGACGGAAAAATATCATTTTGAGTTGTGAATTATGAGTTGTGAGTTGTGTGAGAAATACAAGGTATTGAAAGCATTTCTTTTTACTTAAATCAAACGAAATTTTACCTAAAATAGTATTTTTTACAGAAAAATACAAAAAAACTCTTAATTTTGCTCAAATTCTTATCCAAAATATTTTATAAAACATTTTTAAACATTTTCTTTGATGAGTTCACTCAATATAAAAGATATACAAGCACCCATTCAGGCGGAAATGGATATTTTTGAAGTAAAATTCAGAGAATTTGTTAAAAGTAAAGTCTTTCTCTTAGACAAAATAATGAGTTATATTGTCAAACGAAAAGGCAAACAAATACGCCCTATGTTTGTATTTTTAATGGCTGGTACTTGTGGTAAAATCAATGATAAAACCTATCGTGGCGCATCTCTGATAGAACTACTGCATACTGCCACACTCGTACATGATGATGTTGTAGATGATTCTAACGAAAGACGTAGCTTTTTTTCTGTAAATGCTTTGTGGAAAAACAAAATAGCGGTACTTGTGGGAGATTATTTGCTTTCTCGTGGCTTGCTTTTGTCTGTGGACAATGGAGATTTTGATATGCTCAAAATTGTTTCTACTGCAGTGCGTGAAATGAGTGAAGGAGAACTATTACAAATTGCAAAAGCACGCAAATTAGATATTACAGAAGATATTTATTATGAAGTAATTAGGCAAAAAACCGCCTCTCTTATTGCGTCTTGTTGTGCTGCAGGTGCAAAATCAGTAGATATAAATGATGAAATAGCAGAAAAAGCCAAGCTTTTTGGAGAGAAAGTAGGTATGGCTTTTCAAATTAAAGATGACCTTTTTGACTATGGGACTGCAGAAATAGGAAAACCTGTTGGAATTGATATTAAAGAGAAAAAAATGACTTTACCACTCATTCACGCACTTTCTAAGAGTTCGTGGTTAGAAAAACGTCATATTATTAACCTTATCAAAAACGAAAGTCATAAGACAAGTAAAGTAAATGAAGTAATAGCATTTGTCAAGGATAAAGGGGGTTTGGAATATGCTACGCAAGTTATGCACAATTATTTCAAAGAGGCAATAGCTATTTTACATACATTTGAGCCTTCCATTTATAGAAATTCTATGGAACAATTAGTACAGTTTACTGTTGAAAGAGAAAAGTAAAAAGAGGTACGAGGTACGAAATATGAGGTACGAAAATTAAGATTTACATCAATATATCGTAATTCGTAATTGATAATTCGTAATTGTTAATTGACTACTAGATTTCTAGTGCAATTTTGGCTTTAATATTTGCGACAAGGTCGTTAGGAACACATTTTTTTTCTATGCGTTTTTGTAAAACTTCTTTTACGGCAGTTTCTAGGCAATAATTATTAAAATTAGGGAAACACTCGCACAAATGTAGTTTAAATTGCATTGTTTGCTCGTCTGTTGCTTCGCCATCTAAAATTAAATAAAGTGTTGCAAGGCAATAATCTTTATCTTTTGAAGGGTTTGAGGCACTATTTTCTATAGTTTCTACAATATTTTCTATATTTTTAGACTTATCAGAGGTTTTCATACAATTAAATAATGGTTATTTTTGAGTGTAGCCCATTGTTTTGGCGTAAACTTTTAGTGTGTCTTTGAGTAAAATCCTTGCTCTGTGTAGTCGTGAGCGTACTGTACCTATAGGAATATCTAGAATTTTCGCCATTTCTTCATAAGTAAAACCTTCAATATCACAAAGGATAATGACAATTCTAAAATCCACAGCAAGCGCATTGAGGGCGTTGGCAACTTCATCTCCTATCAAATCTCTGACACTTTCCGTACGTAAGTCGTGGGTTGCGACCACGTCCACGTCTGCATCTTCAGAGTTATAAAAGCCTTCTATTTCTTGGTAATCAACTTTATTAGGTTCTTTGCTTTTCTTGCGAAAGTCGTTAATAAAACTGTTCTTCAAAATCCTAAACAACCAAGCCTTGCCATTAGTTCCTTTTTGAAAAGAATTTATAAAGCGGAAAGCTTTCATATATGTATCCTGCACAAGGTCTTTTGCATCATCTTCATCTGTGGTGAGGCGGAAGGCAAAATTATACATAGCATCAATATAAGGCATAAATTCCTCATTAAAGACACGGTGTTTGTCTTTTTCTAAATATTCTATATTGAGTTCTTCTGACATAAGTCTTACTTGAATTGTGAATTAGGAATTGTGAATTAGGAATTATTGATACAAATTATTGATACAAATTATTTCTAATCCAGATAAGAACTAAACTTACAAAAACCATACAAAAGCGTATAAAAAATAGTTTTTGAGTAGTTTTTTGTCTGTTTTTTGTATTTTTGACAATGTTTTGCTATTTTTGTCAAAAATGCGTTCTATTCAAACGCTAAACTACCAAAATTATTAGTCAAATTGTCAGTTTTTTTCTGTTTTTTGATAAAAAATTTAGAATAAAAAAAAGACGAATAAATTTTAGCAAATCTTTCAATAAATAAATGATAAAAATATCTCTTACGGTCATTACTTTTAATGAAGAAAAAAACATATTGCGTTGTCTAAACTCTGTGGTTGGTTTGGTTGAAGAAATAGTAGTTGTTGATTCTTTTTCTATAGATAAAACCAAAGAAATTTGTTTTGCTTTTGCTGAAAAATACGCTCAAGAAATCCAATTTAGATTTATTGAAAATACTTTTTTAGGACATATCCAGCAAAAAAACTTTGCTATTACTTGTGCTAAAAATGATTATATTTTGTCGTTAGATGCTGATGAAGCCGTTTCTGAAAAACTTAAAAAAAGTATTCTGGAAATAAATAAAAATAATTTTTGTGACGTTTACGAAATGTCACGTCTAACTAATTATTGTGGTAGTTGGATAAAACATACAGATTGGTATCCAGATATCAAAACACGCCTTTTTGATAGAAAAAAAGCACATTGGGCAGGTATAAACCCTCACGACAAGATAATCTTTTTTGATGATATTACTCAAAAAAAAACTACAAAAAATACCGCAAAACGCTTAGAAGGAGATATTTTGCATTATAGTTTTCATACTATAGAACAACATCTCCAACAAATGAATTATTTTACTAATATCAATGCAAAAGAAGCATTTAAAAATGGCAAAAAAGCCTCACTATTAAAAATTTTGGGAAGTCCTATATTAAAATTTTTTAGTAGTTATATTGTCAGATTAGGCTTTCTTGACGGTTATGCGGGCTTTTTGGTATGTGCCATTTCTGCATTTGCAAGTTTTGTAAAATACATAAAATTAAGAGAACTGTGGAAAAATAAATAATTAGGAATTGTGAATTGTGAATTAGGAATGAATACAAACTCTAATAATCAAATGAGTATATATCTTTTTATCAAACTATAGTATAAAAAACATGAGATTTTTTCTATACACGCCAAAATTCTTAAACCGCATTGGTTATGCAGGAATGGCACTTTTTCCGTTTATTTTGTATGAAAACCCAGAGTTAAAAGAAAATAAAACTTTTATCAATCACGAAACTATTCATCTAAAACAACAAGCAGAAATGCTGGTTTTGCCGTTTTATGTTGTTTATTTGTCTAATTATGCCTTTAATTATCTCAAATACAAAGACCACGACACTGCCTACCGCAATATTTGCTTTGAGCGTGAGGCATATACAAATGAGCAAAATCTGGATTATCTCAAAAAACGTAGCTTTTGGGCGTGGCTAAATTACCTGTAATTTTATTTGTGATTTTCCTTGCTTTTTGGTGAAAATATTACTATTTTTCCAAAAATATCTTTAAAAAATAATCAAAATAAAAAGATAATCAGCCAATAATCCTAAAAAATATGACACTTTTAGAAGCAAAATTTCTCATACTTATCTTGGAAAAAAAAGAAAGTGAATTACTTAATTTTATTGATGAATGTTCTCGTTATCAAGATAATATAAATATTTTGTGTACAGAATTAGAAGGGAAATTAAATGCTTTAAAAATTGATAAAGTTGTGCTTATACAGATATTTCAGTATTTAGCTGATAATCAGAAGATAATGGCAATAAAATTATGCATCAACCAGTTAGGGCATACTCTTACAAAGGCAAAAACATTTACGGACAAACTGGAAAAAGATTTTTCAAATTTCTTAAATAATGACGTGACAAAAACTGAAACTGAAACAAAAAGTTATACAGACGAAATGTTACAAACTTGTGCTGCCAATAATGATGACGTTTTTATAGATAGAATTATAGCTCTTTTACGTAAAAACAAAAAGTTAGAAGCCGTAAAACTTGCCAAAGAAACCAAAAAAATTGGACTAAAAGAAGCCAAAGATTTTGTAGAAACTTTTAATATTCGTCTGGATTAAAATTATTAAAATAAATATCAGTAAACAAAGAAACAAGATATGAAAAACACTTACTTTCAATATTTTCAAATAAATTCCAAATTTATGGGGTTTATTTTTTCCGTTATTTTATTGATTAGCAATTATTTGCCTATATATTCTCAAAATGCAAAGTGTTATACCCCCAATCAAATGGGTGTACCTATTACGCCTATTTGCCCCACAATTCCTATAAATCTTACTAATC
>JANYGM010000417.1 GCA_025362415.1 bacterium | reverse complement strand
AAATCAATAAAATATTAGAAGAAAAAGAAATGCGTTGGTTAGAACTTAGTGAATAGTGAAATAGTGAGTAGTGTGTAGTGTGTAGTGTGTAGTGTGTAGTGTGTAGTGTAGTATAATGTATTTCACTATTTCACTACTCACTATTTCACTATTTCACTACTCACTATTTCACTATTCACTAAGTTCTAACCAACGCATTTCTTTTTCTTCTAATATTTTATTGATTTTCAAGAGATTAGCAGACCAACTTTTAAAATCATCTGCTGAAGGATTTTGTACGCTCTTATCAGAAGTCTCCCCTGCAAGTTTTTTATTTAGGTCATTTTTTTCAATTTCCAAAAGTGCCATTTCTTTTTCTATGGCTTCCAGTTCCTGTTTTTCTTTGAAAGAAAGTTTACGTTTGTTCTCTTCCTTTGGTACGCTAATTTCTACTTTCTGTTCCAATTTTGGTGGATTTTTCTGTTTATTTTTGGCTTTTTGCTCCAGTTCCAAATCTTCCAACTCTTCCTTATAATCCGTATAATTACCATTAAAATCTCTTATTTCACCTGTTCCATCAAAAATAAATAACCTATCTACGAGTTTATCCATAAAATACCTGTCGTGAGAAACAAGCAACAAACAACCTGAAAATTTCTCTAAAAAATCCTCCAAAACATTCAAAGTTTGAATATCCAAATCATTGGTTGGCTCATCTAAAATCAAGAAATTGGGGCTTTTAACCAAAATTTTCATTAGTTGCAAACGGCGTTTTTCACCTCCGCTCAACTTATCTACCATTTTGTATTGTGTTTCTGGCGGGAACAAAAAAGTAGTCAAAAACTGCGTTGCAGTGATAGTTTGCCCATTTCCGAGCGTAATAATCTCTGCAATTTCTTTAATAACATCAATCACACGTTGGTCTGCGCCATATTGTAGGGCATCTTGCGAATAATACCCAAAAGTAATGGTTTCTCCAATACTGATAGTGCCAGAATTTGGCTCAATTTGTTGTGTCAAAAGTTTCAAAAATGTAGATTTTCCTACACCGTTTCTGCCCACAACCCCAATTCTGTCACCTTTTTTGAAAACATACGAAAAATCATTAATAATTTTTTTGATAGTTTCTTTATCATTAAAAAACTTGTTAATATGTTCCATTTCAAGGATTTTATTTCCAAGCCTTGCCGTTTTCATATTCAATTCCAAAGTTGTCTTTGTATTGTTTTGTTGTGCTTTTTCTTTGATATTTTCAAAGTTTTCCACTCTATATTTTGCCTTCGTACCTCTTGCTCGTGGCTGTTTTCTTATCCAATCAAGCTCTTTTTTGAAAAGATTTTTAGCTTTGTCTATCTCACTTTGAAGATTAGCTTCTCTTTCTGCTTTTTTCTCCAAAAAGTAGCCATAATTCCCTTCATAATTATAAATTTGAGCATTTTCAAGCTCTACAATTCTATTACAAACGGCATCTAAAAAATATCTGTCGTGAGTAATAAGTAACAAAGTAGTTTCAGCAGACGACAAAAAGCCCTCCAACCACTCAATAGTGTCCAAATCCAAGTGATTGGTAGGCTCATCAAGTATCAATACCTCAGGCTCACTAATAAGGAGTTGTGCAAGCGCTACACGCTTTTTTTGTCCTCCAGAAAGTTCTGAAATAGGTTTTTCTAAGTTATGCAAATCAAATCTACCCAAAATTTGTTTTACTTTTGCTTCATATTCCCACGCATTATACTTGTCCATTTGCTCCATTGCGTGTTGTAGCCTATCAATGTCGTCTGTATGTTGCAAACTCAATTCATATTCTTCAATAGCCTTAAAAGCAGGCGTTGGCACACGAAAAATAGCCTCTGAAATAGTTTTTGCCTCTCCAAAATTAGGTTCTTGGGGCAAATAACCAATTCCAGTTTCTTTTTTTATGGCAATAGTGCCTTCATCAGGTATATCTGCACCCACAAGCATACGTACAAGCGTGGTTTTGCCTGTCCCGTTTGCGCCCACAAGGGCAATTTTCTCACCCTGATTGATACCAAAATTAAGATTACGTAGCAACCAACGGTCACCAAATTGTTTAGAAATATTATCTGCAGAAAGAAGATTTATAGCCATCGTATAGTGAAATAGTGTGTAGTGAAATAGTGTGTAGTGTGTAGTGAGTAGTGTGTAGTGTGTAGTGTGTAGTGTGTAGTGTGTAGTGTGTAGTGTGTAGTGTGTAGTGTGTAGTGTGTAGTGTGTAGTGTGTA
>JANYGM010000396.1 GCA_025362415.1 bacterium | reverse complement strand
CCACCGCTTTACATAAAAATACATTATTTTATGAATTTTTTATGGTTTTGATGTATAGAAGTGGCATTTATGCCACTCTCGTAGAGCAAACATTGATAGAAATTAACATTACTGGGGTTAGGGGCAGTAATGTTAACTTCTCGTTTGGGTGGCATAAATGCCACCGCTTTACATAAAAATACATTATTTTATGAATTTTTTATGGTTTTGATGTATAGAAGTGGCATTTATGCCACTCTCGTAGAGCAAACATTGATAGAAATTAACATTACTGGGGCAAGCCCAGCCCCTACATTTTAATACGTTTTTTGTGGTGTCAGGTGTTTCCACCTGACACCCAGCAAGTGCATTTGTCGTCAGGTGGAAACACCTGACGACACAAGAACCTCTAAGTTCGTACCTCGTACTTCTTATTTCGTACCTCTTCCCAACTTAATCTCTTGAAATCCTGCTTGCACCGCTAGCATCAGAGTTTACATTAGGATTTCCTCTGTATCTGATGCTACTTGCACCAGTTGCATCTGCATTTAGAGAAGAAGAAACTGCTATTTTAGCACTACTTGCACCTGAAGTTTTTATTTTTGTGCTTTCTGCCTCACAGTCGTAGGCATATAGCTCTGATGCGCCTGAAAGTTCTGCCATCATTTTAGACATATTCCCACCTGAAACTCTTGCGTTAGATGCTCCAGACAAGGAAATATCCATATTTTCTGCTTTTAGATTTATTTTGCTTTCAGATGCACCACTCAACGACAAATTAAACGTCCCTTTCACAGAAAAACCTTCAATAGTTGATTTGGTTGCACCTGAAAAAGTAACCCCTTGCAACTCGGGCATAGTAATATACAGATAAACAGACCCTTTTCTATGTCTTTTCCAACTGTCACCTTTGTATTTTATATACAATTCTCCGTTTTTTACGTAGCTTTCTAGCTCGTCAAGGTTTTCTTTGTCGCCTGTTGCTTTGATGCTAAATTGTGCGGATTTTGTAACGTCTATGACGAAAGCACTACCAATTTGCAGTTTGTCAAAATCTTTCAAATTGATGTTTAAATCACTTGTTTGGGCGTTTGCACTTGCAAAAATACAAGTGAATACAGTTATCAAGAAGATAAATGTAAAGAAATTTGATTTTTTCATTGAATTTTTAGTTTTAATTTGATGAATAAACGTCTTTTTTTGATAAAAATTATAAAAGTATTGTTGTTTATAACTAAGAGTTTCATTAGTAGAAAAAAGTTGTAAATCATTCTTAAAAAATCAGAATAATAACGAATTTTTAGATAAATTGCGACACTAATAATACCTACTAACTTCCCAAAAGTTTAAAAATTTTGGAAAGTTAAACTTCACTACAACAATATTTATACCTAAAACTCTAAAGAATAAACGTAATTTCACGAATAACTTTATTTTATACCCAATATATTTTATTTTATACCCTCTAAACTTTAATTTATACCCAATATATTTTATTTTACACCCTCTAAACTTTATTTTATCCTCATTATATTTTAATTTATACCCTCTAAACTTTAATTTATACCCAATATATTTTATTTTACACCCTCTAAACTTTAATTTATACCCAATATATTTTAATTATTCCTCAAAATACATTTATTTTATCACAATATGAAAGCTTATATTCAAGCAAACCAAGACAGATTTATAGCAGAACTTTTAGATTTGCTACGTATTCCATCTGTAAGCACAGATGAGAAATTCGCACCTGACGTAAAACGTGCTGCAGAGTTTGTCAAAGACAAATTAGTAGCGGCAGGAGTTGATTTTGCGGAAGTATGTCCAACGCCTGGTCATCCTATTGTCTATGCAGAGAAAATAATAGACAAAAATCTTCCCACCGTTTTGATGTATGGGCATTATGATGTGCAGCCCGCTGACCCTTATGAGTTGTGGACTTCTCCGCCATTTGAGCCAGTCATCAAAAAAACAATCTTGCACCCAGACGGAGCTATATATGCTCGTGGTGCGTGTGATGATAAGGGACAAATTTATATGCACATCAAGGCTTTAGAAGCAATGCTTCAGACAAATTCTTTGCCTTGTAACATTAAATTTATGATAGAGGGAGAAGAAGAATGTGGTTCTAGCAACTTAGAGCCATTTATTAAGGCTAATAAAGAGCGTTTGAAGGCTGATGTAATACTTATCTCTGATACAGGAATAATTGCTAATGATTGTCCTTCAATAGAGAGTGGTTTACGAGGTCTTGCTTACCTTGAAGTAGAAATAACTGGACCTAACCGAGATTTACATTCAGGCGTTTATGGTGGTGGCGTGGCAAATCCAATAAATACTTTGTGTGAAATGATCGCATCTCTCAAAGATGAAAACGGAATGATAACTATTCCTCATTTTTATGATAAAGTACAAAATTTGAGCCTAGAAGAACGTGCAGAACTTGCTAAAGCACCTTTTGTTTTGGAAGATTATAAGAAAGATTTGGACATTGAAGAAGTGTCAGGTGAAGTAGGATATACGACAAATGAGCGTGTTTCTATTCGTCCTACGCTTGATGTAAATGGTATTTGGGGTGGCTACACAGGAAAGGGCGCAAAAACAGTTTTACCTTCCAAAGCAGCAGCAAAAATTAGTATGCGTTTAGTGCCAGACCAAGAACCAGAAGAGATAGCGGAGCTTTTTCAGAAACATTTTGAGAGTATTGCACCAAAATCTGTGAAAGTTGTGGTTACACCTCATCACGGAGGTTATCCAGTCGTAACGCCTATCAATTCTGTTGGCTTTATGGCTGCAAGTGCTGCCTTTGAGGAAGTGTGGGGCAAAAAACCTATTCCAACGCGTGGGGGCGGAAGTATTCCTATTGTGGCTTTATTTGAAAAAGAGTTGGGCTTAAAGTCTGTTTTGATGGGTTTTGGCTTAGATTCTGATGCTATTCACTCACCAAACGAGCATTATGGTGTGTTCAATTTCCTAAAAGGAATAGAAACTATCCCTGCATTTTATAGACATTACGCAAAAATGATGAAGTAGTGAAATAGTGAGTAGTGAAATAGTGTGTAGTGGAATACATTGTACTTTGTATTTCACTACACACTATTTCACTACTCACTATTTCACTAAAAACTACCATTGTGCGGCGGTTTTCTGAAAAATATCATAAATAATTTTATCAAAAATCTCCTTTATTTTCTCTGTTTCTACCTGTGAAAGGCTTTTACCTTGGTCAAAATCAGCATATTGCGTAAAAGTTTGGTCAAAATCTTCTTCAGAGTTTTGATTATTGGTAAACCGTACTTTTACACTCATTGTAAGGCGGTTTTTGGCAGCAATATCTGTGCTTGTGGGCGCAATAGGCGCAAGTTGGTAGCTTATTATCTCACCTTCTACCAGATATTTTTCTTCGTTATTGACTACTACCAAACGAGAATTTTGGATATAATATAAACGCAGGTTTTCAGTAAGATTTTGCGCCATATTAGGCGGACCTCCACCACTATTAGTAAAGGCTGTTACTTTTATTTTGCCTGTCGCACTCACGCCTGAAAGCGTATAAATGCCACAGCCCGACAACATAGTCATAAATAATATCCAAAAAGCAAAATATCTCATTTTTTTAGTGAGTAGTGTTGAGTAAGTAGTATTATAGTATTATAGTGGGTAGTATTTTAGTAAAATAATGTGCAGTATAATCATAAATAATGTATTCCACTACTCACTACACACTATTTCACTACACACTAAATTAAAGATGTTCTAAATCATATTTTTTGATTTTCCTATAAAGCGTTCTTTCAGAAATACCCAAATGGCTAGCAGCTTGTTTTCGTCTAAAACCTGCTTGCTTTAACGCTTTGATAATCATATCTTTTTCTTGTTTTTCTAACGACAAAGAAACCTCTTCTGTTTCGTGCAAAATATCTTCTGTATGATGTTCTTCTTCTTGATTTTCAGAGATATTACTCTTGTTATTATCATTCCCATTTGTGCTAATTTGAATGAAATTATCTGGCTTAAAATCAGTTTTGAAATCTGGTTTAATGATATTTAAAGGTACTATTTCAGTAGAAGTTGAATTATTAGAAAAATCATCAGCATTTCCATTGGAAATAGTCGTAATTTCGCTAAACAGTGCTTGATGTTGTTGCAAAATATTTTTATCAATTTTATTGCCCAGATTATCATCAGCAACCATTTGCAAGACCATTTTTTTGAGGTCGTGCATATCTTTTTTCATATCAAAAAGCACCTTATAAAGCAGGTCTCTTTCAGAAAAATTTTCTTCTTCTTGCTGTCCTCTAAATAACATTGGAAGGTTATTTTTCTCGTTTTTAGGCAAATATTGCGCCAAAACAGTAGCAGAAATGATGTTTTCTTCCGAAATAACAGAAATCTGGTCAGTAAGATTTTTTAGTTGTCTAATATTTCCTGGGAAACGATATTCAGCAAGCATTTTTCGTGCATCTTCTGTAAGTTCTACAGGTTTTGATTTATATTTTTCCGCAAAATCAGTAGCAAATTTCCTAAAAAGCAAGTAAATATCAGCTCCACCACGCTCACGCAAAGGAGGCACATAAATAGGAACGGTACTTAATCTGTAATATAAATCTTCTCTAAATTTATTTTTCTCTATTGCTTGCATCAAATTGACGTTGGTAGCTGCCACTACACGCACATCAGTTTTTTGTACTTTTGACGAGCCAACCTTAATAAATTCTCCATTTTCTAAGACACGAAGTAGCCTTGCTTGCGTTCCTAGTGGCATTTCTCCTATTTCATCTAAAAAAATAGTTCCACCATTCGTAACTTCAAAAAAGCCTTTTCTTGCATCAATAGCACCTGTAAATGCGCCTTTTTCGTGTCCAAAAAGTTCAGAATCAATAGTACCTTCTGGGATTGCACCGCAATTTACAGCAATAAAATTATTGTGTTTTCTTGCACTAAGTTGATGTATTATTTTTGAAAAAGATTCTTTTCCTGTACCGCTTTCGCCCATAATCAGCACGTTCATATCTGTACTAGCCACAAGTGAGGCACGTTCTAGCGCATTATTAAGCATTGGAGAGTTGCCAATAATAGAAAAACGCTGTTTTAAACCCTGAATATCAATAGTTGCTTTCATTTATGTTTGTTTAAGTAGCCCCCAGCCCCAAAGGGGAGCAAATACATTACTAAAATTATATTTTTATATTAAAGTCCACTTTAGGATTTAGGGGCGAAATTTCCGTACAAATATACGACATTTTGTCAGGTTTTTATGCTTTTTTTGGTTTTGATAACTTTTTTAGTTTGAAAAATGATACTTTTACTTATATTTGTGAAAATGCAAACAATGGCTTGGAAAATTAGACTTTAAAATATAAAAATATAAATGAAACTTACTTTTTGGGGTGCGGCAAAACAGGTTACGGGCAGTATGTACCTGCTAGAACTAGATAATGATTATAGAATTTTGATAGATTGCGGTTTTGATATGGACAGAAACCGACACCAAGAAGACGAAAACAAAGCAGGTGATATAGAAAATGTAAAAATTCCTTCTTATAGTGTGTTTCCTTTTGAGCCTTCAATGGTGAATGTGGTACTTCTTACCCACGCCCACATAGACCACTCGGGCAATTTGCCTAATCTCGTGAGAGAAGGTTTTGAAGGGCAAATAGTTTGTACAACCCCCACACACGCACTTTCCTCTTTGCTTCTGTATGATTCTGCATCACTTAATCAGAAAAAAATAAAGCAATATGAAACCAATAGACGTAAATTTAAGGAGTTCAATAAAGGGCAAAATAATAAGAAAAATGAGAAAAATAACAGCTTTTCTAATCCAAAAGAATGGTATTTGCCTGCTCACGTGGAACAAACAGAAAGGCAATTTTTCAATATAGAATTTAATAGAAGATTTCAAATAACCAAAGGCGTTTGGGTTACTTTTATTCCCACAGGGCATTTGTTGGGTGCTGCTAATATCGTTTTGGAAGTAGAAGAAAATGGAGAAATCAAAAAAATAGGTTTTTCAGGTGATATTGGCAGGCATCATTATCCACTGCTTAAAGACCCAGAACAAACGCCAGAAGTAGATTATTTGCTTTGTGAAACCACGTATGGTAGTCGTAATCATACGGCAACAGGCAATCCAGAAGATGAAATTTGCGACATTATTCATAAAGCTTGCGTGGAAGTACCAGGAAGGCTTATTATTCCTTCTTTTAGTGTTGGGCGTACACAGTCGTTGCTTTTTACACTCAACAAACTTGCTATTGAAGGCAGACTACCAGCTATAAAAGTGTTTGCAGATAGTCCATTGGCATATAAAAGTACGGCTACTTATAATCATTATGTAAGTTTTTTGAATGATGAAGCAAAAGCATTTTATGCAAAACATAAAAGTTTATTTGATTTTGAAAACTTGGTTTATGTAGAGGATATGCGTACTAGCAAGCAAATAACCAATCATTCAGAGCCTTGTATTATTATTTCGTCTAGTGGAATGGTGCAGGGAGGGCGTGTGGAGCATCACATAAAAAGCAATATCTCAAATCCTTATGCTACTATTTTGATGATTGGCTACGCATCAGAGGGAACTGTTGGACATCAGTTGATTACGGGCAAAAAAATGCTTACTTTCAAAGACAAAGAGTATGCGGTTTTGGCAAATGTGCGCCGTACTGATATTTATAGTGGACACGCAGGACAAGATGACCTTCTTCATTTTGTCAAGTACCAAAACGCTGAAAAAATCAAAAAGATATTTCTTATTCACGGAGAAGAAACTTCAATGCAGACGTTTAAGGCACTTTTAGAAGAAAATAACTACAAAAATGTAGAAATTCCTGCAAAAGGCGTTAGCTATGAATTGTAGTCATCAGTTATGAATTATGGCTATTTTTGTGAAATCAGGTGAAAACCACCTGATTTCACAAAAATAAGGATTTTAAACTACACAGAAATGGGGCTTGCTCATTCATACACAACTGCTTATATATGTGCAAAGTGCTATTTTTGCCTTTTCTACAAATGAAATATAAGTTTTTATAAAACATAAAAATATTTAGTAAGAAAATTAGTAAAATTAAAATATTTTAGTTACTTTTAACCCGTAAAGTTTATATAGTTTTAATTCCCCTAAACTTATTCTTTCCTATGCTAAAATAACTAAAAGCAGGCTAAATGCCCAATCACGCCAAACAGTACAGATATTTTAAATAATTTTTAAATTTTAACTCAACATTCATTTTTTATGAACAAGATTCACAAAACAATGCGAACATGGCAGACACCTTTTGGTGCGCCAATGTTAGCTATTTTGATTATGCTTTTCTGCTTTGGAAAAGCTAACGCACAAGTTGCAGCCTACGGATTTGCTTCTACATCTGGCACTTATACACCTATTACAAGTGGGACGGTTATCTCATCTGCTGCTTGTTGTGATGATGATACTGATTACGCATCAAGTCCAATAGGTTTTTCCTTTACTTATGCAGGAACAGCCTACACTAATATTGTAGTGAATCCGAATGGTTATGTTTCTTTTGGTACTCCCTCAAGTGCAAATTATGTAGGTGCTTTTTTTGCTGATTTACTGCAAAGAGCAATACCAAGTGATGTAAGGGTATTAACTACAGGTACAGCACCCAATCAAGTATGTACTATCCAGTACAGCAACTGGGGTCGTTTTGGTGGTGCAAATGCAGGTGAAATCTATAATTTTCAAATAAGACTCACTCAAACAACTAATACAATAGCTGTTGTTTATGGTGCTATGACGACAACTGTTGCAGCTGCACAAGCTGTAGGTCTTGCATCAACTACTGATTTTAACAACCGTGCTGTTACTACTAGTTGGGCAACATCAACTGCAGGAGCATCAAATAGTAGTAATGCAGTTACTTCAGCAACCGTATTCCCAGCAAGTGGGCTTACTTACACTTGGACACCTCCAACGGGTTGTACTGGTACACCTACAGCAGGTACAACAGCTTCTAGTGCTGGTGCAAGTGTTTGTTCTGGTGTAGCTTTTACACTTTCTCTTACAGGGGCT
>JANYGM010000493.1 GCA_025362415.1 bacterium | reverse complement strand
TCACTACTCACTAAGTTAGCATTCCGCCATCAACTTGCAAAACTTGCCCTGTGATATAGCTAGACAACGAACTTGCCAAAAATACGCAAGCATCAGCCACTTCTTCAGGTTTTCCGCCACGTTTTAGTGGAATTCCGTTCATCCAATCTTCTTTATTTGCAAGTTCGTGAGTCATTTCAGTTTCTATAAAACCTGGTGCAATAGCATTTGAGCGTATATTTCGTGAGCCAAGTTCTAATGCAATGGATTTTGTAAAGCCAATAATACCTGCTTTTGAAGCTGCATAATTAGATTGTCCGCCATTGCCACGAATGCCTACAATAGATGTTAAATTGATAATTGAGCCTGATTTAGCACGCATCATAGGTTTTGTAGCGGCTTTGGTGAGGTTAAACACAGATTTGAGGTTTACACGCATCACTTCGTCCCAATTTTCCTCACTCATACGCATAAGCAAACCATCTTTTGTAATTCCTGCATTATTTACGAGAATATCTAATGCGCCAAAATCAGCCATTACTTGTGTGATGAGGGCATCTGCGGCAGCGTGGTCTGATGCGTCAGAGCGGTAGCCTTTGATTTTTGTGCCATATTCTTGCAGTTCTTGTTCTAAAGCAAGTCCTTTTTCTACGCTAGAAAGGTAGGTAAAAGCTACATTTGCACCGTGTTGGGCAAATTTTTGGGCAATAGCACGCCCTATTCCTTTTGATGCACCTGTGATGAGGGCAGTTTTTCCTTCTAAAAGTTTCATTTATGTTGGGATAAGTACAAATTGATAATTTATGTTTATAATAGTAGAATGATTTTATCCAAACATTAAACTATTTTGGTAAACTTACGTAAAATATTTGTAACTGTTTAGGTAACTGATACTACAGAGATATATTTGTAGAGACGTTGCTTGCAACGTCTTAGCATAGAAAATTGTATTTAGTTCCACACACAAGAATAATGCTTGCATTTGCTAATTTAGACGTTGGAAGCAACGTCTCTATAACAAATACATAGAATAATCTACCTAAACAGTTACAAATATTTTTAAGCATCAAAAGTAGTAGCTTTTTTATTATTTTTAGTTATTTTTTGAAAAAATATTTTGTGGCAAAGTTTTTGATTTGAAGTTTGAAGACCATAAAAGCGTATTATACAGCATATTTTATAGATTATGAAGTATTATTTTTATTTTTCTGATAATTTAAGCGAATTAAAAGTGTATTTTTTCTTAAAATATTTGTTCTTTCTTAATATTTTTACTTACTTTGCGTGAGTGTTATCATTTATAATTTTATAAATATAGTTTTATATCCAAAAGTGTTATCCTTTTAAAAAATAAGAATTCTAATTAAAACGTATCAATTTCGTATGAAATACCTTGTATCCGCTCTCGTATTGGCATTTAGTATTACTTTTGCAACTGAAAGCCTTGCTCAAAAAAGAAGTAAAGTAAGGGGCGTAATGCCTGTTTCTCCTATTTATACTATGGATGATGACGGTGACAAAGTCCCTAATGTACGTGACCAATGCCCAGGAACGCCCAAAGGAACAGCCGTAGATACTTTTGGTTGCCCACCTGACAGTGATGGAGATGGTTTGTATGATTATGAAGATAAATGCCCAAATGAATTTGGTCCTCGTATCAATATGGGTTGCCCTTGGAAAGACACTGACGGTGACGGGGTTACAGATAACGTAGATAAATGTATCAATGACAAAGGGCTTGCTATTTATGATGGTTGCCCAGAAGTAGATACTGATAAAGATGGCGTACCTGATAAAAGCGACAACTGTCCAGATGTACCAGGAAAAATAGAAAGAGATGGTTGCCCAGATGTGCCACCACCACCAAAAGTAACTGTTACGAAAGAAGAAGAAAAAGTGCTTAATGATGCAAGTAAAGTAAATTTTGCCGTTAATAAAGCGGTTATTCTTCCTAATTCTTTTGCAATCTTAAACAAAGTTGTGGATATTATGAACAAATATCCTACTGCAAGTCTTTCTTTGGAAGGACACACGGATAGTGATGGAGATGATGCCAAAAACTTAAAACTTTCAGACGACCGTGCCGCATCAGTAAGAGCTTATTTGATTAAAAAAGGTATTGAAGGAGGACGTATGACAAGCAAAGGTTTTGGTGAAACTCAACCTATTGCAATGGGTGATACCAAAGAAGACAAGGCGACTAACCGCCGTGTGAAAATGAACATTTCTACTGCCAAAAAGTAGTCAATATAGAAAACTAAAAACCGCTTTTATTTGTGTCAGCACAAATAAAAGCCGTTTTTAATTGTTATAAATGTAATGTTTTACATTCGTACTTCGTACCTCTTACTTCATACCTTTTTCTTTAAACCATTCCCAAGTGATTTTTAGTCCTTCTCGTGATTTGATAGGGTTTTCGTAGCCCAAAAGTGTATTTATTTTAGAAATATCAGCCAAACTATTCTGTACATCACCTTTTCTACTTTCTTGATAAATAGCTTTTAAATCTGTTTGGGCGTATTCTCTTAATGTCTCAAATAAATCATTTACAGAAATACGTTCTCCACAAGCTACATTATAGATTTGATTAACGGCATCAGTTTTTTCTGCAAAAACGGCTTTTATATTAGCCTGAACGGCATTTTCTACAAAGGTAAAATCTCTTGTTTGTGTACCATCTCCATTTATTTTGGGTGAAGTATTAGTAAGTAACGCTTCTGCAAAAAGTGGAATAACTGCTGCATAAGCACCTTTCGGGCTTTGACGAGGTCCAAAAATATTAAAATAACGAAGTCCTATGGTATTTAAGCCATAAGTACGGTTGAAAACATCAGCGTAAAGTTCGTTTACGTACTTTGTGAGCGCATACGGAGAAAGGGGTTTACCTATTTCATCTTCTTTTTTGGGTAGTTTTTGACTATCTCCATAAGTAGAAGAAGAGGCAGCATACACAAACCGCTTAATATTAGCATCTTTTGCTGCTACAAGCATATTTAAAAAACCTGTGATATTTGCTTCATTTGTTGCTATTGGATTGTCTATACTGCGTGGAACAGAGCCAAGAGCTGCTTGATGCAAAACAAAATCCATATCTTTGCACGCTTTATGGCAAGTTTCCAAATCTCTAATATCACCTTCCAAAAGCTCCACAATAGTATTATTAGCAGTATTTTCTAAGAATGGTATAATATTTTCTCTTTGTCCAGTAGAAAAATTATCCAAAATACGCACTTTGCCTGCGTTATATTTTACCAGATATTCTACCAAATTAGAGCCTATAAATCCTGCGCCACCTGTTACCAAAAAAGAAAAACTTTTGAGAGATTGTTGTTGAAATGCCGTATTATACATTAAATAATTGTGAATTAATTATGAATTATGAATTATGAATTATGAATTATGAATTATGAATTATGAATTATGAATTATGAATTATTTTCATTAGTTATAGGACTTACGCAAAAAAGTTCTATAACCACCCCCAGCCCCTCCTTAGGAAGGAGAGGAGTTTGTCCCCCTCCTTTTTAGGAGTGGTTTTTAATAGGTTTTGCGTAAGTCCTAAGTTAGATAACGACATTAATAAATTGTATTCAGCCCCAGCGGGGCAGTATATTTATAGGAAAATAAGTGTATTTTGTATTCCGCTCCAGCGGAGCGGCATATTTATAACAATATGACTGTTTTCATAGCCATTTGATTTATCAAGGATTACGAAAAAATACAACTAAGAAGTTTAGTGCAAAAGTAGTTAAAATAAGCTATTTTTGCATTTTTTATCTAAAAAAAGTTTTCCACAATATTTTTAAATCTAATAAAAATGTTATATTTTGGACATACCAAGCATCTAAATCCGCTTTTTGGTCAAGTGGGAGGTTTGCACCACCATTTATTTGCGCCCAACCTGTCATTCCTGGCAAAACATTGTGTCTAAGAGCCTGCAAAGGCGTATAGCGTCCTAAATATTCTGGTAAAAGTGGGCGAGGACCTACAAAACTCATCTTTCCTAAGAAAATTTGTATTATTTGAGGAAGTTCGTCAAGATGTGTTTTACGTAAGAAAAAACCTATTTTTGTTGTTCTGATATTGTCGTGAAGTAAGTTTTGGTTAGTATCTTTGTCTTCATTCATTGTTCTGAACTTATAGATATAAAACATTTTTTCATTTTTTCCTACACGTAGTTGCAGGAAAAATATTTCTGAAAATTTTTTATTTTCAATAAATATAATCAAAGAAATCACCAAAAAAGGCAAAAACCCAATAAAAATAAGCCCTAATGCTAATAATCTATCAAAAAAAGATTTGATGTAGTTTTGATAAAACATTTTTTGAGGAGATTTTTTAAAAAGAACAGCTTTGTTACCGTACACTCTTTTTTATTAGTGGTCTGTACCGTAGAGGAACGAAGGTCTGACCACTAATAAAAAAGAGTAAGTTCGTTTTAAAAAGAATTATGGTCAGACCTTCATTGCATTACGGTACAGACCATAATTTTT
>JANYGM010000334.1 GCA_025362415.1 bacterium | reverse complement strand
CAACGTCTAAACGGCAAATAAACGCATTATTCTTGAATTGGATTAAATACAATTTTCTACGCTAAGACGTTGCAAGCAACGTCTCTACAAATACATTTTCATAACATCAGTCAACTAATTACAGAAATTAACATTACTGGGAGCGCACCCTACAAAAAATACATATAAAATTTATTTTATTGTTTATACATTTGATAATCAAACAGTTATATTATCCAAAATAATTAGTATAAATTTGCAACGGAACTTTTACAGCAACAAGTTTTTTAAATGAAGGAAAATGGAAATATGCTCCATTTTAAATCCTTGCAACTATTTCTAGCCTTTAAAAAATAAAAACACATTTATTTTGATAATTATGGTGTTTTGTTATCTTGGTACTAAGGTTAATAAATTAGCTAAAAATAATAGTATGTTGTGTAACTTCAGTGTATTAAAACAAATTACTAATGTCGTTATCTAACTATGAGATATGAAGTATGAGATGTTTTTTTTCTAAATAATATTTTTTGCAAATATTTTCTTTAGAAATGTTAATGTAATTAAGATTTTTTCTATATTTAAGCCGTAAAATTTTTCACAACCTTTATTCCCCCTTTGGGGGTTAGGGGGCTATTCAAAAAAATATGCAACAAGAATTAGATAACCTTTATGATTTGCTTGCTAGTGATGACACTAACAATATTTTGCTAGGCTTTCAGCTTATCCCTAATTATCCTATAACGCCTATTATGATGTCGCATATTGTGGCACTAGCAAATAGTGATATGTTGCCTAATTATTATTATTTTGATGAAAAGGTGAAAAAAGATGCTAAAAGATTACTCAAAAAATATGGCTCAAAACAACTAAAAGAAATAGTTGAGAATCATAAAATTATTGATATGTATAATCAAGAACAAGTGGCAAAATGGGCAAAATCTATCATCAATTTGGAAGAAATAGACAAAAATACTTTTTTTAATTATATCCTTCAAAATGGAGGAGATGATTTTATGATTTATTGTTTATCTACCTTTGATGAAATTATTGCCGCTAAAAATGTTACTTACTTGTATTTGGATAATAAAAATCTTCAACAGCTAAATAAAGTTTTGCCCAAATTACCTGATTTGGATAACTTTAATGCCACTAATTGTGGTATTAAAGAAATAACTTTTACAGCAATGCCACTCCTTTTGCAACTGAATTTGGGGCAAAACCTCCTTACAGAAATAGATAAAAGTATTAGCCTGCTTACACGACTACAAGGACTAGATTTTTCTGGAAATAGGCTTACAAGCATTCCAGAGCATATTTTTAAGTTACGCTATCTTAACTCGCTGACGTTATCAAACAATATGATAACTAAGTTGCCTGAAGACATAGACAGAATGAAGCAATTAAATACGCTTTATTTGGAATTTAACCGTATAGAAAGTCTACCAAGTAGTCTTTTTGATATGAAAAAATTGCTTTATTTGTACATTGGGAACAATGTTTTGAGAGAACTGCCAGAAAATATTTCTGAACTAAAATCTCTTGACTCTTTGAGTGTCAATAATAACTTACTTCAAAAGCTCCCAGATTCAATCTCGGAGATAAAGACACTCACAAGCCTTTATGTAACCTATAATCAGCTAAAAAGTCTTCCTGATAATTTGCATTTAGCCAAAGTTTTGACTAATCTGGAGGTAAATAACAATAGACTTACCACCTTACCTGCGCTCAAATGGGTAGAAACCGCATTCAGTACCCTTAATTTCTCTAATAATAATATCAAAACTATTCCTGCGGATTTCTTTGATATGAAGCAAATATCTTATATTTATATGGGCTATAATTTGCTAAAAACACTTCCAGAAATTAACGAAAAACAGACAACCCTTAATACATTAGACATTAGCAACAATCAACTCAAAGAATTACCAGAAACTTTGGGAAATCTTGTTAATCTTAACACACTTTATGTAGGTTACAATAACATTCAAAAACTGCCAAAAAGCATCAACAATTTGTCTGAATTAAGCTATTTGGACTGCACAAATAACCGTTTGGAAGTGCTACCTGATATGAGCAACCTCAAAAAACTCAATACACTTTCTTTTGGGCAAAATAGAATTAGTAAAGTGTCAGAGAATATTCACGAAATGACAGGTGTGAATAATATTTATTTGGGTAGTAATAAGCTCAAAAATTTACCAGAAAGCATCACCAAAATACCCAAATTGCAGTATTTTGATGCTATAGGTAATCTTTTGGTGGCACTTCCAAAAGATATTCTAAAAATGCCCTCGCTTACAAGCCTGACAGTCAGCAACAACAAAATAAAAGTTATTCCTGAAAGTTCTAAAGATGCTCGTATGCTCAATTATGTGTCTTTGAGCAACAACCTCATCAAAGAAATACCAACTGATTTTTGCGAAAACCTTATAGCTTTGCAAACATTAGATATAGGTACTAATAAACTTGTCAAATTGCCAGAGAATATAGGTAAACTCAATAACCTTAATTCTTTGTATGTAAGCTCTAATCAGCTCACAGAGCTTCCAGAGAATCTTTTTGATTTGTATTATTTAGCCTATCTTGATATAGGCTACAATAAAATAAAGGAACTTAGCAATTCAATACAAAAACTTGCTAATTTGAAAAACTTTTATTGTGCTAGTAACAAAATTACTGAAATTCCTGCAGGTTTGGGCGGACTTGAAATGCTTGAAAATATGGATTTTTCCTATAATCCTATCAAAAAAATTAGTTGTGATTTTTCTAAATTGGAAAGATTACAAACGCTTTCTCTGAATAGTTTAAAATTAAGTGAATTTCCTAAAGGTATTTGCCAACTAGAAAATTTGCAATATTTATACTTGGATAGTGCAGGATTTAAGTCTGTTCCTGATGAAATATGCCAAATGACAAACTTAAGAACACTAAGTTTGAGCAATAATAAAATAACCTCTTTGCCAAAAAATATACATCTATTAGGCAATTTGGAATATCTTTATATTTCAAATACGTTAATGTCTGAAGAAGAAATAAAACGTATCAAAAAAGCACTACCAAACACAACAATTTACTAACTTTCGCTTTATTATTTCTTATTTTTCTGTGAAATAATTGTAGGAAATAATAGGATTTGTCAAGAAAAAAATGTAATTTAGTGTTTAGATATTTAAGTAAAAACTACAAATTAACGCATTTTTAGCCCATTTTTTATGATAATTAAGAATTTAGATGACCTTTATACTACGTACAAAGAGAAAAGAAATTTAACTATTTCTAAAGAGCAGTTTGTACTTTTTGCAGAGTTTTTCCCTGTTATTTTGGTCGTAACGGCTGATGGTGTGGTTGATGAAGAAGAAGAGGTTTATATCAATAAACTTTCTAATAGTTTGGGCAATATTTTTAAGGAAGAAGGGTTGTCTGATGTGAAAGTTTTGGAACTCAAAAAAGTCTTTAAAGAAGAATTTGCTTATCTGATTTTTAATCTTGACGACTGGCAAAATGCCTTTCTTGATGGTCTTAAAGGACATTTGGAGCATAATCCAGACCAAAAAGAAGCTATTATTGATACTGTTTATTTGTTTGCGGAAGCTTCCGCAGGCATTAGTGATGACGAGGAAAGAATGTTAGAATACATCAAAAAAAGATTAGATTTGAAAGAAAATTAGCCCCAACCCCAAAGGGGCTTTTAATACATTGATTAAAATTAGGTCTTACGCAAAATAGCCACTAATACAAAGGGGAAAATACACTTCTTGAACTTTGTATTTAAAGTCCCCTTTGGGGATTTAGGGGCTACATAATTTACAACTCAAAATGAATTTCCCTTCAAAACTCATAGAAAATGCAGTCAATGAAGTCTCAAAACTTCCTGGAATAGGCAAAAAATCTGCATTAAGAGTTATTTTATACCTTCTCAAACAAGAAGAAAAAAGTACAGAAAATCTTTCTGTTGCCTTACAAACCCTACGAAAAGAAATCAAATACTGCAAAAAATGCTACAATATTTCTGATGATGAAATTTGTAGCATTTGTGCCAGCAAAACTCGTGATAATACTATTTTATGTATTGTAGAGAGTTTTAAAGATATTTTTGCCATTGAAAATACCGCACAATTTCGTGGTGTTTATCACGTTTTAGGTGGACTTATTTCGCCTATGGACGGAATTGCACCAGAAGATTTGCATCTTGATAGCATTACAGAACGTATCAAAGAACTTTCAGTAAAAGAGATTATTTTGGCAGTTTCTCCTACAATGGAAGGCGACACAACCGCTTTTTATATCACCAAAAAACTCAAAGAACTCAATCTGAAAATTACTACGCTTGCTCGTGGTGTGCCTGTGGGCGGTGAACTAGAATATACAGACGAAATCACGCTTGGGCGTAGTATTTTGAGCAGAATAAATTATGATTAAAATATCTTAAAAACCACCCCCGCCCCTCCTTGAAAAGGAGGGGAACAAAACTCCCCTCCTTCCTAAGGAGGGGCTGGGGGTGGTTAAAAACATCTATTTATTGCTAAATACTTGATAATCAAATCATATATCTTGATTTTTATTGACAATAGTTGCGCTAGCTTGCGCTGTTGGATAAATTACCATATCACTAATGCAAACGTGTACAGGACGTGTTACAACAAATAAAGCCGCTTCTGCTACATCATTTGCACATAATGGTGTATAACCTAAATATGCTTTTTTGGCTCGTTCTGTATCTCCCTTAAAACGTACCACAGAAAACTCTGTTTCTGCTGCGCCAGGGTGGATTGCGGTTACTTTGATGTTGTAAGGATTAAGGTCAAGGCGCATACTTTGCGTAAGTGTATCTACGGCTGCTTTTGTGGCACAATATACATTTCCGTTGGGATAAGCTGCTTTTCCCGCAATAGAGCCAATATTTAGGATATGCCCTGCTTTGCGCTCCACCATATTAGGCATAATAGCCCTAGAAACATACAACAAACCAGTTACATTACTTGCAAGCATAGCGTCCCAGTCGTCTAGATTGCCTTCTTGAATAGGTGAAAAACCGTGTGCATTGCCTGCATTATTCACCAAAATATCAATATTTTTCCAGTTTTCTGGTAAAGAATTGATAGCATTTTGCACACCTATTTTGTCGCTGACATCAAATTGTAAAG
>JANYGM010000322.1 GCA_025362415.1 bacterium | reverse complement strand
GGTTTGTAATGTCGTAGGCTCATCTATTGCGCGTGCTACACACGCAGGCGCATATCTGCACGCAGGACCAGAAATTGGTGTAGCAAGTACCAAAGCATTTACGGCACAGGTGACTGTTTTGGCTATGATTGCTATGGTGGTAGGACGTGCAAAAGGCACTTTAAATGAAACAAAATTTCACGAGCTTTTGGCAGAACTAGAAACAATGCCTACCAAAATAGCTAAGGCACTTAAAGCAGACGACCAAATCCAGAAAATAGCCAATGAATTTAAAGATGCAAGTAATTTCTTGTATTTGGGGCGTGGTTATAATTTCCCTGTGGCACTTGAAGGCGCACTAAAATTAAAAGAAATTTCTTATATTCACGCTGAAGGCTATCCTGCTGCAGAAATGAAACACGGACCTATTGCCTTGATTGATACAGAAATGCCTGTTGTTTTCATTGCGACAAAAGACAGTTCTTACGAAAAAATAGTATCAAATATCCAAGAAGTAAAAGCGAGAAAAGGGCGTATTATAGCTATTGTTACGGAAGGAGATACTGCTATTCGTGGAATGGCTGATTATGTGATAGAAATTCCTCCTACACAAGAGGCACTTACACCTATTTTGTCTGTTATTCCTTTGCAACTGCTTTCTTATCATATTGCTATTATGAGAGGTTGTAATGTAGACCAACCTAGAAATTTGGCTAAAGCAGTAACAGTAGAGTAGATAATGAAAGAATTACTTTAAAATACTTATTTTATTCATATTCTAACAACGAAGGCAACAAATAAAAGTATTTGTTGCCTTTTTTTGTAAAATAATTGTCTATTATTTTTTAAGGTGCTAGTGTTTGAGTCTTCACAGACAACAAATATAGAGATACGTAGTGAATATTGTGCAAAAAATTGAATAAATGTTTTTTTGTTATAATTAAATTTAGTAATATTGAGAAAATAAAACCAAAGACATAAAAATGATTTCAATAACGGTAGAAGAACTCCTAAAAAAGGGAATATTTCAAATTCCAAATTATCAGCGTGGTTATGCTTGGGAAAAACAGCAGGTAGAGGATTTTTTAGAAGACTTGAGAGAAGTAAATATAAAAAAAACTAATAAATTAAAGGAGCATTATACTGGCACTATTACTGTTATTCAATTAGAAGCTATTAAGTATGAATCAAAAACTTTTGACCTTTACGAAGTAGTAGATGGACAGCAACGACTAACAACTTTTACTATTTTTATGCAAGTTGTTTATAATAGGTTAAAAGTATTGAAAGCTGAAGATGATGACTTAAAAGATGTTTTAAACACTATTATGTATAGAAAAACTCATCTTTTAGCATTAAATGGTGATAATAATGAATTTTATAAAAAATATATTATTAATGGTGAAGCAAAAGCACTTGTTTTTGCTACTAAGGCACAAAAAAATCTTATGGATGCTAAAATTCAAATTGAAAAATTTTTATTGCAGCATTATAACAAACGAGAAAAATTACAAGATTTACAAGAGTGTTTATTGCGTCAGTTCAAAGTGAATTTTTTTATAATTTCCAATGAATTAGAGGTAGGGGTTGTATTTGAAGCAATGAACAACCGTGGGGTTCAGCTTTCTAATATAGACAAAATTAAAAATTATCTTATCTATATTGCATCTCTGAGAGATGAAAGTGGAAAGTTAGGAAATAATATCAATACGGTTTTTGCCAATATATTCAAGGAACTAATGAAAACAGGTGTTAACATTACTCACATTGATGAAGATAGTATTTTACGTTATTGCTATATCATTTATTATGGGGGTAAAAATGTTAAAGAAAAGGAAAATATCTATTTACTTGTGAAAGGAAAGATTACCAAAGATGAAAAAGAAACTAAAAATAGTGAGATAATAGGTTATGCGAAATTTTTAGAGAAAGTAGTAACATACTACTCTCAAATTATGAGGAGTGATTTTGATAATATTGACGTGAAAATCCTTATTAAAAAAATAGTTTTTCTTGGTAACCCTATGAATTTTCTCCCTTTAATTATCTCATTATTAGATACTTATGAGGAAGAAGATTTGATTCCAGTTTTGCAAATGCTAGAAAAATTTTCTTTTAGAGTTTACAAAGTAGGTAATCATAAAGCAACAACTGCTCAAACAATATTCCATAGCTATGCTAGTAAAATTTATGAGCAATCTGCGCATCCTGATGATCTGATTGAAAAACTTGCAGACCATCAATACATGCAAAGTAAATCTTTCAAACAAGCCTTACAACACACTATTTTTTATAGTGTACAGCAAAACAATAAAGTTGCATACCTTTTTTATGAATATGAATGTTATTTACATGAATTGAAAAAGTCATCTTTAAAATTATTGGACTTTGATACTTTTTCTGATGATATCAGAAGGAAAAGTTTAAGTATAGAACACATAATGCCACAAACTGAAGACACAGTAAAAGAGTTACATAAATTAGGTAATTTAACCATCACCTATGACAATTCTGCATTGTCAAATAGTGAGTTCAATGTAAAAAAGCAAAAATACAAAAGTTCTAAGTTATTGGTAGAAAATGCTCTCATAGAATACAAAAGTTGGGACGTAGCGAGTATAAATAACAGGACAAAAGAACTTTTGGAGTTTGCACTGGAAAAATGGGGAATATAGAACTTTTCAAATTTCCAAAAAATACTAAAAATATCAATATGCCTGCTGTAGATAATATAATAATTGTAATTGATGGCATTACTTATGATGCGCAAGAGATAATGCGCAAAATTGTTATCAAATATGGAGAAAATCCTATTATTTCTGATTATGCAAAAAACACGCTTGCTGATTACGAAAAACGTAAACTAAAACGTGCTACAACCATAGATTGAAACTAAAATTAAAATATATAAAGAAAAAATCTTGTAACAAAAATTACAAGATTTTTTTATTTGTATTCATTATTGCACCACTTCAAAAAAAAATCTATATTTGCAATAGTAGAATCTAAATATTTTTACAATAACTTAATAATCAATATTTTATATTTGTACTTCTTGTTTCGTACCTCTTCCTAACCTAATAAATGCTACAACAAATGCTGCATACGAAAATTTTATTTCTTGTTTTGATACTTTTAAATGCTGTTTCAGCGTGCAAAGTGCCTAGTATCAAAGATGCAGGCTATGATACAAAAGCTATCAAAACAGAAATAGAAGACCGTAAAATAAAAAGAGTAAAAGAAGGAGAGCTTTTTGCGTGGATGCAAGAAAAAGGAGGAATTATTACAGATATTTCTCAAAAAGAACTAAATAAATTAAGCCTTACAGCTACAAAATATCCTTTGCGTGATTCTCTTGCAGAAGCATACAATGTAAGTATAGACCTTATACAAACCAAAGATTTAGCCACATTTAAACCTTTCAATGATAAGGAAAAAGAAGTTTTAGATATGTTTGCCTATAATTTGCAACAAAATGTTGCTATACCTAAAAATCTTCAAAAACTAGAGAAAGCAGCCAATAATTTCGTGTTTAATGCACCTGCAATCCTTAATAATAAAAATGTTGGTTTATGGAGAATAATCTTTACTCGCAAAAATGCCATCAGAAAGATAAATATGAAACAACTTTTAGAGAAAAGATAAATGTACTGTAAATTTTAAAGTGTGATTTTTATAAACAAAATGCAACCTAGTTTACGAGGTTGCATTTTGTTTATAAAAACTTGACTTCTTTAAAGTGATAATAGTGCAATTTATTATTTTTTTTGATACAAAGTTTACCTATTTCATCAACACCAATAATTTCGCCTTCAAAAGTACCTTCAATGTCTTCAAACATAGCTTTTTCTTGATAACGGTACATATTTTGTAAATATTCAAATTTTATTAAGGCTTTTTTGTTTTCTTTTAACTGTAAATAGCGTTTTTCTAAGTAAGAAAGTAGTTCTTCTACGCATACACGCACATTATACGTGTTTATAGGTGTGTGAGTGTTAGCGTTTGTGCTAGCAAGTACCAGAGAGGTAGCAGTAGGAATATTAAAATGTAATTGGTTGATATTAAGACCTATACCAATAATAGAATAATTTATATTTTTTCCTGAAAGAATATTTTGTATCAAAATTCCGCCTAGTTTTTTATTACCAATAAAAATATCATTTGACCATTTTATTTTGACAGAATTATTATCTAAATCATTATCTAAATCATTTGAAATATTATTTGTTATTTTAGAAGAAACAAAATCAAAAATCCCTAAGGCAACGACCATATTTAGCCAAAATTGCTCATTTGCATCAAGGAAATGCGGTTTTAGAACAAGGGAAAGCGTAATATTTTCGTTTGGATTAGTGTCCCAAGTGTTGCCTGCTTGTCCTTTTCCTGCAGTTTGTTTGTCTGTAATAATGAGTGTGCCATCAAACAAAATCTTTTCTGAATTTTTATCTGATAGCATTTGCAGGGCATATTCATTAGTAGAAAGGCATTCTGGTAAATAAATGAGTGATTTACCAAAAAATAAAGTAGAAAAATTGTACAATTTTTTGTATTTTTGTGTTTTAATACTGAAAATAATTGTGAATTAAATGTAAAAATTTGTTAATCAACCAATTATATAAATACTATTCGTAATTATTTTTAAACGTAAGAAAAAAAAGCATCAAAAAAAAGAAAAAAAGTAAATTTTGAAAAGTTAGATTGTTGCAATTATCAATATTCTGTATTTAATTCACAATTTACAATTCATAATTCACAATTTAAGTAATTCAAATGAAAAAAAATAGAAAAGAAAAAGAGCCTACAAGCCTTTCAGCAGAACTTTTGAGCCAAGTAGTGGCAAAAGGAATGCAAGATAAAAAAGCGCAAAATATTGTTATTATGGATATGCGCCACGTAAAACAAGCTATGGCGGATTTTTTTGTGATATGTACAGGTGGTTCTGATACACAATTAGATGCTATTGCAGACTCAATAGAGAAAGAAGTAGTAGAAATAGGCAACGAAAAACCTTGGCACAGAGAAGGAATGCAAAACCGTGAGTGGATTTTGCTAGATTATGTTAATGTGATTGCACACGTTTTTAAGAAGACAAAAAGAGATTTTTTTGCACTAGAAGAACTTTGGGCAGATGCGAAAATTACACAAGTTGCTTCTGATAATTAATGCAATTACGAATTATCAATTACGAATTACGAAAGAATATCTGTTAAAATATTGTTTCTAGCTTCCCTTCCTGTTGAATAAAAAACTTAATGTTTTTCTTTCTTTTTTTGTAATTGACAAAAAAATATGTATTTTTGGTAAAGTTTGGTTGGAATTAGGAAATAATTTTAAAAGTGTTTAAAAAAGTGTTTGATATGAGAAAATTTATTGCTTTCGTTCTTTTATTTAGTTCAATAATGATGCTTAGTTCTTGCGTTACGTATGTGGGTAGACGTGGTCGTGGATATGATTCTCAGACGTGGACACCAAAAAGATATGGAGAAGTGCCATTGCGTAGCTTTACGGGTTATCCTCGTGGAAGTAGAAGATAGTTGTTTTTGAGTTGTGAGTTGTGAGTTGTGAATTGTGAGTTAATACAATATATTGACAATCAATTTATTATACATTATCAAAATATCAATTTAATCATAATAATTTTATAGTAATTATTATTTATAATAATGTCAAAAATTATCAAAATCTTTATTTTTAGTATTTGTGCAATATTTTTACTAGAATCTTGTACGCCTTCTTTCAAGAAAAGGCGCAAGGGCGCACCGCCAAAATCTGGAAAAATTCCTTGCCCAGTTAAAGACTGCTAAAACATCAAAAAGAAGTAACAATATTGCCCGCAAATACGGATTGCAAGGATGTTGCTTCTTTTTTATGTTACTTTTTGTGCCACAGATGCACAGATAATACATTTATTGACGTGTGTATTATCTGTGCATCTGTGGCAAATAAAATTACGTTTCATTGAATTTCAAAAAGCTATATTATGAAAAAACTTATTATTGCCTTAGATGGCTATTCTGCTTGTGGCAAAAGTTCTACGGCAAAGCTTGTAGCTGCACAATTAGGTTATTCTTATATAGATACTGGGGCTATGTACCGTGCCGTTACACTCTATTTTTTGGATAATTATGTGGAACTAACCAATCCAAAAGCTATTAAAACAGCCTTAGATAAGATAAATATCACTTTTGAACACAACCCACTCACGCAACTTAGTGATACTTTTCTTAATAACCTGAATGTAGAAGATGAAATCAGGAAAATGTATATCTCCCAGAATGTCAGCCAAGTAAGTGCTATCACAGAGGTACGCAAGGCAATGGTGGCACAACAGCAGAAAATGGGCAAAAAACGTGGTATTGTGATGGATGGAAGAGATATAGCAACAACTGTGTTTCCTGATGCAGAAGTAAAAGTTTTTATGACTGCTGACACTGTTGTACGTGCCTCACGCCGTCAAAAAGAACTTTTTGCAAAAGATGAGATTGTTGATTTGGATATAATTGTAGAAAATATCAAAAAAAGGGATAATATAGATTCCACACGTGAGGAAAGTCCACTTAGAATGGATAAAGATGCTTTTTTATTGGATACTACCTTTATGACCGTTGATGAGCAAGTAGAAATAGTTTTGCAATTAGCCACTAGCAAAATGATAGCCATTAACAAAGAATTAGGAATGGTGAATTAGGAATTATAAATTTATTTTTTTAGAAAAGCTAAGAAAAAATTTGAAAAGAAAAAAATAACAGTTATCTTTGCACCTCAATTTTATAAGTATGCTTTCTAAGTTTTAGAGTATATTTCTTGAATATAATTTTGAAATAAAGTTTTAAGATAAAGTTTTTTATAGTGTTTTACATATAACCCCAAAATATACGAATATGGCAGTAACAAGATTACAGCGCAAAGACCGCAAGAATGTGGCTCGTGCAAAAGCAAAAGTAGCAAATATCTCTCGTTTGATGACAAAACCAGCTATTAAAGAAGTTGATATAGAAGCAATAAAAGCAGAATTTGCAGCTAAAAAAGCAGCTAAATAATTGTGAATTTAAAATTGTGAATTGTGAATGAATACAAAGTGCTAATAACTAGCTGTTTATACACTTAAAAATCCCTTTAAATTCAATTTAAAGGGATTTTTACTTTAGTAATCAATATTATGTATTTGCATTCATAATTAACAATTTAAAATTCATAATTATTTATATTTCCCTTGTACGTTCCACAAAATTAGGATTGAAACTAGAAGTATCTGGTGCATTGCTTTCGTGAGTTTCATTTGTTATTTTTTGAGAAAGTAACGTATGAAGTATTTTTTTGAGATTTGCAGGGCTAAGGTTTATCATCATTTCCTCACCACTAACAAGAGAAACATTACCTGTTTCCTCTGATACAATCAAAATAATGGCATCACTTACCTCTCCCAAACCTGCGGCAGCTCTATGGCGCAAACCCAAACTAGGTGGAATTTCGGCACTTTCAGAAACAGGCAAAATACATCTTGCCGCCTTGATAAGCCCTTCATTGGTAATAATAATTGCGCCGTCGTGCAAAGGACTATATTTATTGAAAATAGACAAAATAAGCCTTTTAGACAAAATAGCGTGCATCATATCTCCTGTTTCTGCATAAAACTTTAGTTCAGAACTACGTGCAATCACTATAAGCGCACCTGTTTGGGTACTAGAAAGCACAAAAGTAGCTTCTATAATAGCATTTATATTTACTTTTGAGTTGTTTTCTGTGCGTTTCCACGAAAAAGGACTAAATTTATTACCTTTATCAAAAACAGAGCTACGCCCCAACATCAACAAAAATTTACGTATTTCTTGTTGAAAAATCACAATTCCAGCAAGCACGCCCACACCCAAAAATTGCCCTAAAATAGTGCTTAAAAGCCTCATTCCAAGAGATTCTACCATTACATAAACCAAATAAATCACTAAAATACCAGAAAGAATTTTGACTGCCACACTTCCTTTTATTACCAAATACAGTTGGAACATAAGGTAGCTGACCAGAAGAATATCACAGATATCTATCCAGTCTATTTCCAAAAAGCCAACTGTAAATAAAAAAAACATCTTTTTAGTGTGTAGTGAAATAGTGAGTAGTGAAGTAGTGTGTAGTGAAGTAGTGAGTAGTGAAGTAGTGTGTAGTGAAGTAGTGTGTAGTGAAGTAGTGTGTAGTATAAAAGTCGTAGTACAATGTATTTCACTACTCACTACTCACTACTCACTACACACTAAAAATTTATCCTGCCCAACCTTCTCTGTCTAGGCTGCGGTATTGTATGGCTTCTGCAAGATGATGAAGTTCTATGTTTTCCGAACCAGAAAGGTCTGCAATAGTACGTGAAACCTTCAAAATACGGTCATAAGCCCGTGCAGAAAGGCTTAATTTTTCCATTGCGGCTTTCAAAAGGCTTTTACCTGCCTCACTAATCACACAAATATCTTTTACCATTTGAGGTTCCATCATAGCATTAGAATAGATATTTTTCATATCTTTAAAACGCTCTGTTTGTATGGCTCGTGCCTTAATCACACGTTCTCTTATTATTGCGCTCGTTTCTGCTTTGCGGTTGGCGGTCATCTCATCAAAAGAAACAGGGGTAACCTCTACGTGCAAATCAATTCTATCCAAAAGTGGTCCACTGACTTTGTTAAGGTATTTTTGTACCACACCTGCACCACAAACACATTCTTTTTCTGGGTGATTATAGTAGCCACAAGGGCAAGGGTTCATACTTGCAATCAGCATAAAGCTCGCAGGAAATTCTACTGCCATTTTTGCTCTGGCAATATTTACACGCCTTTCTTCTAATGGCTGACGCATTACTTCCAAAACTTCCCGTTTAAATTCTGGCAATTCATCTAAAAAAAGCACGCCATTATGCGCCAAAGAAATCTCGCCAGGTTGCGGAATGCTCCCACCACCTACAAGTGCGGCATTGCTGATGGTATGATGTGGCGCACGGAAAGGTCTTGCACAAATAAGAGCTGTATCTAATTGCAAACGCCCAGCCACAGAATGAATTTTTGTTGTTTCTAAGGCTTCTTGCAGAGTGAGCGGAGGCAAAATAGAGGCAAGACGTTTGGCAAGCATAGTTTTTCCTGCACCAGGCGGACCTATCATAATGGCATTATGACCACCTGCTGCAGCTATTTCTAAGGCACGTTTGATATTTTCTTGTCCTTGTACGTCTGCAAAATCAGCATCATATTTATTTTCAGTTTCTGCAAACTCTTTACGTGTATCTTTTGTAAGAGGTTCTATTTTGAGGGTTTTCTCCAAAAAATTGATAGCCTCTTCTAAGGTGGAAACGGCTATAACATCTAAATTATTGACAATAGAGGCTTCATTTGCATTTTCTTTGGGAAGAATAAAGCCTTTCATTTCGTTTTTGCGTGCTTCAATAGCAATAGGCAAAACTCCTTTTATTGGGCGCAAAGTGCCATCTAAGGCAAGTTCGCCCATAATTACGTATTTTTCTAGTTCATCAGCAATCATTTGTCCAGATGCCGTAAGAATACCAATAGCAATAGGCAAATCATAGGCTGCGCCCTCTTTGCGTATGTCTGCAGGGGCGAGATTTACGAGGATTTTTTGTCTAGGAAACTTATAACCTAGTTGTTTTACGGCGGTTTCTACCCTCTGAATACTCTCTCTAATAGCACCGTCTGGCAAACCTACCACAAAACAACCCTGCCCTTGACTTACATCTACTTCTATTGTTATGAGATAAGCATCAACACCATAAACCGCACTACCATAAGTTTTTGAGAGCATTTTTATATTATTTTTGTGTATGGATTTATTTTTGTTGCCAAATATGGTAAAAAAATATGAATAAACAAATATTTAGCTAAAATATCTGAATGATGATGGTCCTAACGTGTGTTATTTCAAATAATAAAAGCCTTTCCAAATATTGGAAAGGCTTTTATTTGACTTTATTTTTTGTAATTCTTAAATTAGCATCTTAAAAATCAATATATTTAGTTGCGACCATATCAGTAAGCCATACACCATTATCTGAAATATAAAATTTTTCTCCATTTTGGTACATTTCTAAGGCTCGCACAGGCAAAACAACTACTTTTCCGTGTCGTGCGCCTACTTTTATAGCAGTTTCTATTTGTGTAGAAAGATGTACGTGTTGCCTGTTTTGTTTGGTTATTCCTTGTTCTTTAATGAACGGAATTACATTTTCACTTGTTCCGTGATACAAAATTTCTGGAGGTTGGCTTGGCAAAAGTGCTAAATCAATATCTACAGAATGCCCTTGATTGGCTCGTATTTTATCTTTGGTGTCGTTGAAGGCAAAACGCTGTTTATCATTATCTTGTACAATTTCTTCCAATTTTTTCATATCCAAACCAAAACCTTTTGTGTTCATTTTGGAGATAAAAACGGCTGTATCTGTCCAGCCGTTTTCGTCCAGAATAATATCAATTTTATCTGGGTTGTGCCTAAGTACAAGGCTCATAAATTTGCTAATTTCTTTATCTGATTTCATTTTTTGCATTAAAGTCCCTTTGGGGATTTAGGGGCTACTATTTCTTGATTTTCTTCAAAATTAGCGTCATTTGTTTATTTTTGGCATCTTTTGCAATGTCTAAAGGTGTTTTCCCTTTAAAATTTTTTATTTTTGCATTTCCCCCTTTTGCCATCAAAAGTTTGGCAATATCTTGTTTATCTTTCATTGCGGCAATATGTACGGCAGTTTCACCGTTCATATTAGGAGAATTTGGTAAAGAGCCTTTTTCCAAAAATAACCTTACCAGTTCCAAATTGCCACTTTCTACTGCATTATGCAAAGGATAGCCTTTATCCAAGATTACGCCTTTTTCCAAAAGCAAACGAGCAGTTTCTGGCTTATCTGTATAAGCCAACAAGCTATTTCCTTTGCTGTCTGTATGATTTGGATTAGCTTTTGCAGCAAGCAAAATTTCCAACATTTGAGGGTCTTTTGCTAAGAAAATAGCAGTTTGACCATCTTTATTGGTTATTTCTGTTTTTGCGCCTTTCTCCAAATATTTTTTTACAATAGTTTTCTGATTTTTTTCTGTTGCAAGCAGAAGTAAAGTTGCTGTAGAGCCATCAGCAAGTAAAACAGGCATATTTACATCTGGCATTTTAGCAAAAAGTACATCAAAAATAGGAGTAGTGGCATCAGTTTTTAGGCTTTCTACTGCATAATTAAAGGCTATTTTGCCTGCATTGTCTTTGATATTTATGTCTGCATTTTGCGCCAAAAGATAATCCACTATTTCTTTTTGATTATTTATTGTTGCTGAAATTAGTGCTGTTTGCCCCAAATCATTGATTTTTTCGTTTTTATCTACTTTAAGACTTTCCACGAAATAACGTATCAAATCCATTTTATTATAAAAAACGGCAATTCCCAAAAGTGTTTTTGCAGTATTTTTCTTTTCTTTATCTAAAAAAATATTGCCTTTAAAGCTCGTAGGCGCATTTTTGCGAATAAGCATACGTACAAGCGAGGTATCAGCTTTCCCAAGGGCATTTGCAAGCGTCATTATAGCCACAGGAGGCACACCAGCCATATTTGTCTGATGAATATCTGTACCCAAAAGCGTTAGAAGTGTCAATTCATTTTTTTTATTTTCTAGCAATGCTTGCATAAATGGCGTGATACCATTTCCCTCAAATTCTGCAATATCTTCACCCAAAACCTGCGTAATAGTCATTTCACGCCCTTTTTTTAGATTTTCTGCATAGTTTTTAGCTTCTGCTAAAAGTGCTTCTTTGCGTTTTTTTGTTTCTTCCTCTGAAAGTCTTTTGCTTTCTGCGGTTTTCTTTTCAAGGTCGTCAGCAAGTTTACGAGCATCTTCTTTTTTCTTCATTTTGGCGTAAAACTTAAAAGGTTTTACGACTTGCTCTTTTATTTTTACTATTGTAACCTGTTTTACAGCAAGTTTTGGCTCTGCAACAGGCGTAATTTCAATATAAACCTGACCAGGATTGACAAGTGCTTTGTGGCTTTCATTTGCCTCAACGGTTTTAATCACCACTCCATCAACTTTAATTTCAGCTTTTACATCAACCATAAACAAAATATAGCCAGAACTCTCCATTTTACGCATTTCTAACTCTTTATTGAGTTTTTCTGCTTCAAATTTTTGTTGTTCCGCCTTGCGTTTGTCGTCAAGGCTCATTTTGTCGTATTCTAGTTTGCGTTCTTCTTCTTTTTGACGTTCTAGGCGCTTTATTTCGTC
>JANYGM010000309.1 GCA_025362415.1 bacterium | reverse complement strand
GATATGACAATTTTAGAAATGAGATTATTTGGCACTATTCAGATGGCACAGCCCCAAAAAATGCTTTTAAGAGAAAAACAGACACAATATTTTTATATGCAAAAACCAAAAATACAATTTTTAATGAAGTAAAAATTCCTGTATTAAATCCAAAAAGATATGATAAAACAGATGAAGATGGTAAAAAATATTTTGAAGATGGACATCACGGAAGTTCAAAAAGATATTATTTAGAAGATGGAATGATTTGTGATAACGTATGGACTTATATAACAGATTCTAAATTTAGGCAATTAAATTCAATGTCAGATGAAAGAAGACAAGTTAATTATCCTACCCAAAAGCCAGAGGCATTATTGGAGCGTATTATCAAGGCAAGTAGCAATGAGGGAGATTGGGTATTAGATTGTTTTTGTGGTAGTGGCACTACGGCATCAGTAGCAGAGAAATTAAAACGCAAGTGGATAACCTGTGATTTGGGTCGTTTTGCTATTCATACGGCACGCAAAAGGCTTTTAGGCATAGAAAATGTACGCCCTTTTATTGTTCAAAACTTAGGCAAATATGAGCGTCAGCAATGGATGCAAGCAGAATTAGGCGGCATAGACAGTGCGGATATGGAGCAGAAATTAGCCCAAGAGAAAAACTACCATAAATTTATTTTGGATTTGTACCAAGCACGTATGCTTACGGGCTACACGTACCTACACGGCACAAAAGCAGGGCGTATGGTGCATATTGGGAGCGTAGATGCCCCTATTACGGTGGAAGACATCAAAGCAAGTATTAAAGAATTTTGGCAGTTGGTAGGCAAAGAAAAAGCCTTAGAACAGAATGGGATAGACTTTTTGGGCTGGGATTTTGCCTTTGAAGTCAATGAAACCGCTAAACAATTTGCCTTAGAAAACAAAGTAAATATTTCTTGTAAGAAAATCCCTCGTGAGGTATTAGAGAAGAAAGCTATTGAGCAAGGCGACATTCGTTTTTATGAGTTGGCATCTTTGGGTATAGATGTCAAACAAAATAAAACGGAGGTAATAATTAAATTGAATAATTTTATTATTCCTGCTGATGACGTTCCCCAAGAAGTGCAGGGCAAAATAACGGAGTGGAGCCAGTGGATAGATTATTGGTCTATTGATTGGAATTATAAAAATGATACTTTTCATAATGAATGGCAAAGCTATCGTACCAAAAAAGTGCCTAATTTAGATTTGCACGCCTCCCATACCTACGAGGTGGCAGGAGAATATAAGGTTTTGGTAAAAGTAATTGATATTTTGGGTAATGATACCACAAAAATATTGACGGTGAAAGTGTAAAAAGTAAGACCTTCAAAGTAAGACCTTCAAGGTTTTGAAAACCTTGAAGGTCTGATAGTTCAATATTCAAACACCTAAAAAGTAACTATGGCTAAGAAAAAAGCACAACAACAAGATATTTTTTTTGATGCAGTTGCTCAAATGCAAACGGCTCCTTGTGTACTTGCCATACGCAAAGAAGTAGAAAATTGGCGTAATAATAATTATGCAGGAAGCACAGCAACGAGCCAAGAATTACTTAATTTTTGGTTTAAAAACGACCATTTGATAGAAGGCAAACCTTTTGTTTTCCATAAAGCACAAAGAGAAGCCATAGAAACGCTTATTTATGTGTATGAAGTAGCCAAAGTACGCAACCGCAAGGATTTATTAGAAAAATATGTTTTTGATAATAAGGATTTGCGTATGCCTCCTTATGATGAATTTGCCCGTTATTGTACCAAAATGGCAACAGGAAGTGGCAAAACCTTTGTAATGACAATGGTTATTGTGTGGCAGTTTGCCAATGCCGTAAGAACAGACGACACCCAATATGCTAAAAATTTCTTGATTATTGCACCCAATACCATTGTAAGAGATAGGCTCAAAACTGATTTTGAGAATGGAGCTAATTTTAGAAATTTCCCATTTTTGCCTTCTCATTACGCTTGGTGGTGGGAAATGAATTATTATATGACAGGAGATACAGAACGTACCAATAGTGATGGGGCGTTGTACCTTACGAATGTTCAGCAATTTTATGAAAGAGGGAATAAAAAAGAAAGTGAAGAAACATCTGCTATGACGGCTATGCTGGGAAGCACGCCCCCAAGTAGCAAAAATGAAATTTCAGATTTTGAAGAGAGAATTGTGGAGCGTGAGGGTTTGCTGATGGTTTTGAATGATGAAGCCCATCATACACACGACGAGGAGTCTGAATGGAATAAATTTATTCGTAAAATTCATACACAAAAGCAAGTATTAGCACAATTAGACTTTTCAGCTACGCCACGTTATAGTAAAGGTTCATTATTTGCGTGGACTGTTTCAGATTATCCACTAAAACAAGCTATTGAGGACAGGATTGTCAAAAGACCTGTAAAAGGCATTACAAATATTGAAGAAGCCAAATCAGATGTGGCGAGTGTACGTTACAAGGGCTTTGTAACGGCATCAGTAGAGCGTTGGAAAGAATACAAGGAGAATTTAAGCCCACTTAATAAAAAGCCCTTACTTTTTATTATGATGAATGATACTGCAGAAGCCAACGACATAGGAGATTATTTGCGTGTAAAATATCCAGAAGATTTTGGGGGAGATAAAACTTTTGTCATTCATACAGACAGAAGCGGAGATATAAGTAAAAATACCTTAGATGAGGCACGCCAAATAGCTCGTGATGTGGATAAAGATGAAAGTCCTGTAAATGCGGTTGTTTCTGTTTTGATGTTGCGTGAGGGTTGGGACGTAAAAAACGTAACGGTTGTGTTGGGTTTACGCCCATTTTCTGCAAAATCCAATATTTTACCAGAGCAAGCCATTGGGCGAGGTTTGCGTTTGATGTTTAGAGGACAAGATAATTTCGTTGAAAGGGTTGATGTTATTGGAAATAAAGGCTTTATGAATTTTGTGGAGGAGTTGGAGCAGTTGGAAGGCTTAGATTTTGATACTTTCCAAATTGGTACAGACAAGCTAAAAATAAATATTATTCAACCAATGGCAGAAAAAAGTAACTTTGACATTGGTATTCCTGAAATTACGCCACTCATTAGCAGAAAACAAAGCCTTTCAGACGAAATAAACGCCCTTGATGTGATGGAATTTAATACCAATCCGTTGCCTCTGAAAGAAAAAGATATGGAAGATGTAAAATCTTTTATTTATGAAGGCGTAGATATTATTTCTAATGAAAAACTTTTTGAACGTATTTATCAGTTGCCTACAGTCCAAAGTGCAGAGGAAATTATTAGTTATTATGCCAAAATGATTATGCATAATGTAAAACTGCCTTCTCAATTTAGTATTTTAGCTCCTAAAGTACGTGAGTTTTTTGAGAAAAAAGCATTTGGGAAAAAGATAGATTTGAAAGATGTTCAAGTAATCAAGGCTATGCAAAGCAACGTAGCAAGTTATGTAGTAATGAAAGAATTTGAGAAAAGATTACGAGAGAAAATAACAGAAATTCCTGTACCTCAACTACTTAATATACAAAAATTACTTTCTACAAACAAACCTTATTTTTCTTCTAAAAAGCTTTTAGAAGCCAAAAAAACAGTATTTAATTATGTTGAAAGTGATAATGATTTTGAATATAATTTTGCAAAATTCTTAGAAAAATCAAAAGATATACAATCTTTTGCCAAATTACCTATGCAATTTGGTTTTTGCGTTCAATATACAGACACCTTAGCCAATATTCGTAATTATTTCCCTGATTTTGTGGTTGTAGATACAAATAAAACACATTATTTGATAGAAACGAAAGGTAGAGAAGATATAGAAGTAGCTATGAAAGATAGGGCAGCTTTGCGTTGGTGTGAGGTAGCAACAGAAATAACGCAAGTAAATTGGATTTATATAAAAGTTTTGCAAAAGGAATTTGAAGGCTTGCAACCAGATAGCTTGCAAGATTTGCTAGGAATTAGGTAGATAAAATTATACAAACTTCTTTCAACTGAATTTCTGCAAACAAGCTCCGCCTGCGCATCTGTAAGCCTATATATGTAGGCATAATACGAGTTTCTATACTGCAAACGGGAAGGATTTCGGAAAACAAATTTTGTATTAGTTCCAGCGGAACGACACTAGCAAGAGCTAGTTTTATAGAAATAGAGTTGTATTTGTATTTGTATCTGTGTATTTGTTGTAGAGACGTTGCTTGCAACGTCTAAACTAGCAAATTAAAGCATTATTCTTGTATGGAACTAAATACAATTTTCTACGCTAAGACGTTGCTTGCAACGT
>JANYGM010000492.1 GCA_025362415.1 bacterium | reverse complement strand
TCACTACTTCACTACTTCACTACTTCACTACTCACTACTTCACTACTCACTACTTCACTACTCACTATTTTACTACTCACTATTTCACTACTTCACTAAAAAAACTATGTTTGACGAAATAGATATTTTAAAACATCACGGAAAACAATTTATCCCTGACGTTACAAAGGTAAATTTGCCTGTTTATTACAAAATTGGCTTGCCTGTTATTTCCACAGAAAAAATAGACGAAAAACTGCTCATAGACGCTGAAAACGCTTGTCCAACTGATGCGTTTAAGGCTTTTCCTACAAGCATTGATTTGGGGAAATGTGTGTTTTGCAATCAATGTCAGAAGATTTGTGGAGAAAAAAAGGTCAAATTTACTACAGATTATAGAATAGCCACCAACACTCGTGAGGCACTTATTATCAAAGAAGGCGACAAAAATCCACTTTCTATTGACCAAAACATTGTTAGAGAAGAGATAAAACGTGTTTTTGGGCGTTCTCTCAAACTTAGACAAGTGTCGGCAGGTGGCGACAACTCCAACGAATGGGAACTAAACGCAGCAGGTAATCCAAACTTTGATATGGGGCGTTTTGGAATAGATTTTACGGCTTCTCCACGTCATTCTGATGGTGTCGTGATTACAGGACCTATTACTGCAAATATGGCTGAAGCCCTGCAAATATGTTATGATGCTGTTCCAAATCCCAAAATATTAGTTTTGGTAGGAACTGATGCCATTTCTGGGGGCATTTTTGAGGGAAGTCCTGCCCTTGACCGTAGTTTTTTGGATAAATATAAAGTTGATTTATACGTTCCAGGAAACCCCATTCACCCACTTACCTTTGTAAATGGTATTTTAGATTTGATTAAGAAAATGTAAATAATTGTGAATTTTAAATTGTGAATTGTGAATTGTGAATTAAATACACAATATCAATAATTTTTCTAAACAAAATCCCGAAAGGATTTAACTATCATAACCCACATAAAACGTGGGGAAAAATAAATAAAATTATGTCAAACAACAAACACGCCCCATTAGATGGAATTTCTGGGCTTAAAGAAAATTGGAAAGATGACCTTACATCAGGCATTTTGGTATCATTTCTGGCACTTCCATTGTGCTTAGGTATTGCAACGGCAGGCAAATTTCCGCCTATTACAGGTGTTTTTACGGCTATTATTGGTGGAATGCTTGTGTCTATTTTGAGTGGTAGCAAACTTACCATAAAAGGACCTGCCGCAGGGCTAATTGCCATTGTTTTGGGTGCATCTACAGAACTTGGCTACGAAAAAGCCCTTGCTGTTATGGTGGTGGCGAGCATTATTCAGGTAATTTTTGGACTGATAAAAATAGGCAAATTGGGTGATTTCTTTCCTATTTCTGTGGTTCACGGTATGCTGGCAGCTATTGGTGTGATAATTTTCTCTAAACAAATTCACCCACTTTTGGGTGTAAAACCTACCGCAACAGAGCCATTTGCACTACTTGCAGAAATTCCTAATAGCATTGCAAATGCCAAATGGGAAGTTGCCCTGATTGGTATTTTGGGGCTTATTATTATTTTTGGTATGCCTTACATCAAAAATAAACTTATCAAAAAAATTCCTGCACCAATGATAGTTTTGCTTGTTGCAATACCTTTGGGAATGGTTTTTGTCCTTGATAAAAAGTTTTTGGTAAACATTCCTACCACTATTTTTGAGGGAATAATCACCTTTGACATCAAAAAAATAGGTTTTGCATTCCCTGATTTTTCAGAGATTACCAGTCTTGCAAGTATCAAATTTATTGCTATGTTTGCCCTTATTGGTAGTATTGAATCTCTTTTGACAGTCAAAGCCATTGATGGGCTTGACCCTTTTCAGCGCAAATCAGATATGAATAAAGATTTGGTTGCTGTGGGACTTGGGAATACTTTGGCAGCTTTTATTGGTGCTTCTCCTATGATTGCGGAAGTGGCTCGTAGTTCTGCAAATGTGGCTAATGGTGCAAAAACACGCTGGGCAAACTTTTTTCACGGCTTGGCTCTTTTAATTTTTATTTTGTTTTTGGCAAAAGTAATTATTTTGATACCTGTTTCTGCGCTTGCAGCTATGCTTATTGCAGTGGCATACCGTTTGGCATCTCCAAAAGAGTTTATTCATACTTACGAAATAGGCAAAGAACAATTAGTTATTTTCCTTACTACACTTATCGTAACACTTGCTACAGACCTTCTGTTGGGGGTTTTTGCAGGGATTGTAGCAAAATTTGCAGTAGAAATTTTCTTTGGCGTTTCTCTAAAAGCTATGTTTAAGGCAAATGTAGAAATTACAGAAGAACACGACAATATACGCCTCAAAATCAAAGATGCAGCTATTTTCAGTAATTATTTGGGTATAAAAGCACATTTGGATAAGATGCCCAAAAACAAACATCTTATTCTTGATTTTAATGATGTAAAACTCATTGACCATACTTTTATGGAAAATCTGCATCACTTTGAACACGACCACTACAAAGGGGGTAGTTCTGTTGAAATACAAGGAATGGAGCATCAAAACCCTATTTCTGACCATCCTCTTGCTATGCGTGTGTATGATGCCACATACAAAGAAAAACAAAAAACGGTTGCTTTAGATGCTCGTCAGACTACTTTACAAGAGTTTGCAGATATTAGTGATATGGGTTTCAAGCCTTTGGCTATTTATGATAGTTTCAAATTTTTAGATTTTAGATATTTTCAAGGTAAAAAAATACGTACCAGAGAGAATAGGCTGATAAAAACTATTGATGACACTCGTTTTGAATATTCAGAAATGAATATCAAAGAAACCATTAGCTTGGCTGGAAATAGCTACAAAATGGGTGTGGTAGCTATCACTAACATACATCACCATTTGCCTTCTTTTGTTTTGGAGAAAGAAGTAGCACTAGACAAAATTTCGCAAGCATTGGGTTACAAAGATATCAATTTTGATGGATTCAAAGTTTTTTCTGATGCGTATTTGCTGACAAGTGTGGAGGAAGAAGATGTTAGAAAACTGTTTACTGCTGATTTGATTACGTTTTTTGAGAAATATGTAAGTGCTGGTTTTACTGTGCGCTCCCGTGAAAGCCGTATTATTATTTTCAAAGATACAAGAGTAATGACTATTGATGAGATAAAAATTGCCTTAGAAATAGCTATTGGAATGACAGAAATTATCAAGAAAGTTGTGGTTGCAAAATAAAATTATCAAAAAAGAGTATTTGTATAAAATCCTTTCCAAAATTTGGAAAGGATTATTCATTTAATATTATCAAAACATTGTAAAATTTTTATTTTGTATATTTTTCTTCTCTTAATTTCTTCAGTAATATTAAAATTATTTTTTTCTAGTAAAAGTGAATAAAACCGTTTTTTTAGACTTTCTGGCACGATTTTTATACAAAAAAGGAAATAACTTTAATACACTAAAAAAGTTTTTTTTAATAAAATTTTTTTTTTCGGTTTTTTTTCCTTAAAATTGTACCTACTAATTAAAAATTTAGTGCCTAAATAAAAAAACAGCAGATTTTAGTATCAAAAGAAAGTATCAAAAGAAAAGTGTCATTGTTAAACACAACCGTATTATGAATAAAAGTATGCGCATAATCAAATACGCACTCCTACTTACCATAGGAATTAGCCTACTAGGAGCTTGTAAGAAAAAATCACAAGACTCTTCTTCATTCCAAATGCAAACGCAATCTAGTACAAATGCGCACCAAAAGGGAATGTTTAGCCAAGCAACAGGTATTCCTTATAATTTGGGAGATACATCTGGTGTTACGAGTTTTGCAGTAAGAGAATATAAAGGACAACCTGATGGACCCAACTTGGTTTTTATTGAAGGTGGGCGTTTTATTATGGGTTCTGGTGAAGAAGACATTGTTTATACTCGTGATAACCGTGAGCGTACTGTGAGTGTGCAGTCTTTTTATATGGACAGAACAGAGGTTAAAAACATTGATTGGTTAGAATTTTTGAACTATTACTCTAAACCAACAAATGCCGCAGCTATCCCTGATAGTTTGAAATTCAAGGAATTATTACCTGATACCACTGTTTGGGCAAGTGAAACTGCTTTCAATGATTCTTATGTAATCAATTATTTGCGTTACCCTGGTTTTCGTATGTTCCCTGTTGTAGGTGTATCTTGGATACAAGCACAAGCTTTCTGCAAATGGCGTACAAAAGCTGCTAATGATTATCTTTTTGCAGAAGCTAAGAAAAAAGACAAAGATGGTAAACTTAACGAATACAAAGACTTGAAAGATGCTCCTCTAGAAAGTGGCGTGGTACTTCCAAACTACCGCCTTCCAACAGAAGCAGAATGGGAATATGCCGCAAAAGGAATGATTGAAACACAATATGATGATGAAAATCAGTCTAATGGTCGTGTATATCCTTGGGACGGACACGCTCTAAGAAATCCTTATGGTAAACAAATGGGTACATTTTTAGCTAACTTTAAACGTGGACGTGGTGATTACGCAGGTATTGCAGGTAAGCAAAATGATGGCGCACTTATTACAGAATATGTTTATAATTATCCTACAAATGGTTTTAATTTGTATAATATGGCTGGAAACGTAAACGAATGGGTAGAAGATGTTTACAGACCTCTTTCTCACGAAGATATGAGTGATTTGAATCCTGTAAGAAGACAACAATTAGATAGTACAAAACTTAAGTCTGACCCAAACAAATCAGTTTATGGTGATAGTAAAGAACCGTATAATGTAGTTGCAACACAAGGTGCAGTAATGTCACTTGTTGATGATAATGCAAGAGTATTTAAAGGTGGTTCTTGGAAAGATGTTGCTTACTGGTTATCTCCAGGTACAAGAAGATTTTTAGATAAAAATAAAAGTACAGATAACTTGGGTTTCCGTTGCGCTATGATTCTTGCTGGTGAAAGATCTGGTGAAAAACGTAGAGCCAACAGAGGTGGAAAACAAGGTAAATAATTTCAAATATCATTCTGACACATATTAAATAAAAAGGCTTTGCAGTTTCAAAGCCTTTTTTATTTAGAAATAATTGGAAAAATAAATTTCTTAAGGTTTTTTCGTAAAAAAGTGTTATTTTGCGGTTGCTTTAACCTATGAACAAAAAATTTTTTACATATTTATTTACTTTACTGTTATCTAGTAGTATTGCTAGTGGTTTGCTTTCGTCTTGTGGAATGTTTAAGAAAAAAGACCGAGATAAACAAACTGCTGAGGAAGCTACTGCTGGTGGTGTAAGTGGCACAACAGGTGGTAATGCCAATAATGGTGTTAGCACTGCTACTGGCGTTCCCTATAATGACACTACAAATGTAAATAGCTTTACAGTAAAAGGCTTTGAAGGGCAAATTGCAGGTCCTAATCTTGTTTACATTGAAGGCGGTTCTTTTGTAATGGGTATGCTAGAGGAAGATGTTATCAATGCTTCCCATAGCCAACTCACACGGGTTTTTGTGCCTTCTTTTTATATGGATAGAACAGAAGTTGCCAATATTCACTGGTTGGAGTTTATGAATTTTTATGATAAAAACCGTGAGCAAATCCCTAAAAATCTTACTTATGATGAATATTATAAAGAAGTATTAATGCCTGATACACTTGTATGGGCAAGTGATGCATCTTTTAATGATTCCTATATTACTAATTACCTAAGACACCCTGGTTTTAGGCTTTATCCTGTTGTGGGCGTGTCGTGGGAGCAAGCACAAGAGTTTTGCAAGTGGCGCACCTCTACCATTAACAAATTTTTGGAAGGTGGCGGACAACGTAAAGTTACAGGACTTCGTAGAAATGGCAAGATTGATACAGACATCAAAGTAATAAATCCTACAAAATCTTATTCAGATACTATTGTGTTGCCTGATTATAGGCTTCCCACAGAAGCAGAATGGGAATATGCCGCCAAAGCAATGGTAGCAATAGAATATGAAACAACTAAAAAAGAAAAAACAAGAATTTATCCTTGGGACGGACGTGCTATGCGCAATCCTTACAAGAAAAATATGGGTAAGTTTTTAGCTAACTTCAAACGTGGGCGTGGTGATTATGCAGGTATTGCAGGAAGACAAAATGATGGTGCAATGCTTACAGAGTGGATTTATGCCTATCCTCCTAATGATTTTGGGCTTTATAATATGGCTGGAAACGTCAATGAATGGGTAGAGAGTGCGTATGCAGTAGAAGATTTTGAAGCATATGATGATTTGCAACTTGTAAAACGTGCTAATGCCTACAGTGATACTGCTTTTAAAACGAAAATGCTTCCCAATCAGTTATATTCTTCAAGAGTTGCCAAAGATAGTACCAAAGATATTAAAAGAAAGCCATTTACTATTAGAGATAGCACAAGTATCAATATTGATAATTTATTATCTTTTCCTAGTGCTTTTGTACATTCTATTTATGAACGTAACGAAAACGCAAGAAAAAGATATAAAGTTTATAAGGGTGGTTCGTGGAAAGATATTGCTTATTGGCTTGCACCTGGTGCAAGAAGGTACTTAGTTGCAGAAAAAAGTACAGCAACCATTGGTTTTCGTTGTGCTATGACACTTGGAGGGAAAAAGAAAAAAGAAGTTGGACTTAATGATGATTTGCAAAACCTTGTTCCTGTGAGTAAAGGAAAAGTGATTAAGAAAAAAGTAGTTAAAGCTAAAAAAGTAAAAGCTAAAAAAGAAAATAAAGCAACAGATGAGGCAATATTTGTTCAGCCTGATGATGCAAAAGATAAGAAAAGCAAAGATAAACCAATAAAAGAAGAAAATCCTAAAGAAAATCCTAAGGATAAACCAAAAGAAGAAAAAAAGAAAAAGAAAAAGAAATCTAAAAAAGATAAAAATAAAGACAAGCCAAAAGAAGAGAAAGAAAAAGAAGATGAAGGTGGGTTTTAAAAAAATATTACCTCAAAAAGCAGACATCATTACTATTTTGTAATGATGTCTGCTTTTTAAGGATTAAAGAACCCAAAGCACAGTCTTCCTTAGCTTACTGTTCTTCTCCAATTATCAAAATTAAAAATAGATAGAAAAACAAAGTAACCAATTAAAAGAATAATTCCAATAATCAGCAAAATACTACCCAATACTTTAAGCAATAAAATTCCAAGAAGTAATATCAGCAATAGTATCAGCAAAATAACTAAGGCACTTGGCGGGTCTATTTTGCTTTTTTGAGGATTTAAAGCCTTTTTTTGGAGTTTTTTGATGGCTTTTTTCAATGCCCATTTTCCAATTTTTGTGTTAAGAAATTTCTGAAAAGTTTTGATTTTCTTTGATTTTCTGACATCAGAAATCTCATTTTTGGGTTTGAGGTTATCAGTCTTTATGCTTGAAAATGTGCCTGCATTTGCATTAAGAGAAAATAACATTAAAAATGCTATTACTAAAATATATATTTTTTTCATAGTTAGATAACGACATTGATAAATTGTATTTAGCCCCAGCGGGGCGGTATATTTATAGAAAAATAGTTGTATTTTGTATTCAGCCCAAGCGGGGCGACATATTTATAAAATTATTATGAAAGAATACAACAAATTAACGTAACTGTTTAGGTAAATAATTACAAGTTTTTAATTTGGTCTGTACCGTAATGCAATGGAGGTCTGACCAGATTAAAAACTTGTAACTGCCAATCATATTCTAGCTTAAAATTCGTAAAAATAGGTCAGACCTTCGTTGCACTACGGTACAGACCTATTTTTACGAATTTTAAGCTAGAATATGATTGGCAGTTACAAGTTTTTAATCTGGTCAGACCTCCATTGCATTACGGTACAGACCAAATTAAAAACTTGTAATTATTTA
>JANYGM010000303.1 GCA_025362415.1 bacterium | reverse complement strand
CATTATCATTGATTTGTTGATTAACAAAAATACAATAATTATTCCCTGTAAGCGCAGTAAAAGTTGATGCTGTAGTAGCACCAAATCCCCAGTTGGTTATTGTGTTGCCAGTACCTGCTGAACTTCCTCCTATGTCGTTTCCTGTATCTATTGCTGCAATAGTAGTACCTGCACCTATAAACACAATCCCAAAATTGACATTGTTAATAGTGTTAGTATAGACTTTGTTATTGCTATTCGCACCTGCTGCACTTGTAACTTCTGCAGTTACTGTTGTGCCATTAGCAATTGTATTAGGAGCGTGGCGTGTGTTACTATAAATACCAAAAGTATTTAAGTAAGTTCTATTCAAGCTAATGATATTGTTTTGAATAGTATTATTTTGCGCTCCATTCGTCAAAGATGTATAAAACAATGCCACACCAAACTCCGTCATTGTATTTGTAGCAACTGCAATAATTGTATTTCCTGCATTTTCTCGCATAGTAAAACTTTGGATAGTAATATAATCACCACCTACAATCTTAATGATTGCGTCATTTAAATTACCTGCTGTTTGCGGTGTAAATGCAGTAAGCGTTCTTGCGGTTACATCACCTTGTATGATGATAGTATTAGCCACAGTACCTGTCGCAATAATGTTATAACCACCCACAGGGGCAGTTTCATTGCCTGTTACGGTAATTATTGTAGGGCTTGTAGCTGTGCCAATACCATTTAGGGCAGTAATAGCAGCTGCCAAACTTGGATACGAAGCTGCAAGCCCAGAACCACTATTAGTGGTTACTTGTGCATTTGCGCTTCCCAACGCAAAAAACATCATCAAGATAGCTAAAAAGCAAGTTTTTGCAGAACTGTAGGCTTGCTTACTTCTGTGTGTGCCTAAGATAGCCATCAAACTCATCAGAGGCGGGGGAGTATTGTTTTTCATTTTGTTGTTATTGTAGTTGTTGTTCTTCTTTAAAAGCAGAAATTTATACATTACCATCATATAAATTTAAAAGACTTAAAAATACAAAGAGTTAATGACAAAACCAAAATATTACGTAACATTTTGGTAATATTTAATTTACAGTATTTGTCTTAAAATTTTCTACACTTCAAAGCGCATTTTTTTATTGTATTTGCAACAAACTAGCAAACGCTAAAAACCACAAAAAAACCAAAGAAAATAGAGATTTGGGAGCTATTGTGGCATAAACTATAAGTAGGAATTTAAAACGTATTTTGGATATGAAATAAAGCAATATCAAGAACTTGGTAATGTGTTACAAATAAACTCCTAAATTTTGTATTTCTTAGTGCTTACTTATACTGCAAACAGGAAAAATTTCGGAAAATTGGTATTAGTTCCAGAGGAATGGCACTAGCAAGAGCTAGTTTTATAGAAATACATTTTCCGAAATTCAAGCCGTTCACAGTATAGTAACACGATATGAAGCATTTCTAGTGCTACATTTCGCTCTGCTAATAATTAATTTCTTCTTCCTTTGTGTACCTCTGCTCACTTTTTTTCTTAAATCTTTGTTTTCTATTGAAAGATTTTTGTTTTCTTCAATTTCTTTTATTAGCTTGCTTGAAATCTGCTTATAAGTAGGTTTCAAATCCTTTCCTTAAATTAAAATGAACGTAATTTTGAAAATATTTTTGATGCTTTTTTTGCTACTTTCTCTGTCAAATTGTGGCGCACCAGAAAAACCAATAACACCTCCAAAAGCTATTCCAAGCAATTATATCTTGATTTTTATTGATAAAACACTTAGTTTTAGTGATAAAAATCAATACGTTATAGATAAATATAACAAGGCACTTCTTAAAATCATTCAGGAAAATATTAAACAAAAAAATGATAAAATAGAAGTCTATTTTATTCACGACAATACGGCAGGTGCAAAAGTTTTTTCTTCTCAAATCAAAGCAGAATTACCAGATTCTGCAGGGCTAAATCCAACTGATTTGGTAGCATTACGCAATGATTATCAACTACTTATCAAGAAACAAAAGAATAAAATTATCAAACAAAGTACAGATGCTTTGCTTACAAATAATTCTAATGAAAGTGGAAAATATACAGATCTTCTAGCAACTATCAATATTATTGATAAAAAAAATGGTAAAAAGAAGGAAAATACTGTTTTTAAGGTTTTTTATTTGAGTGATATGGTGGAAAGTATGCCCAATATGGACAAACGAGATTTCCATAAAAGACCGCCCTATTCTGCAAAAGAGGCAACAGAATGGGCGGTTTTAGATGCAAAAAAATTTACTGATATTGATATTGAAAATGTAGAAGTTACCTATGTTTTGCCCTATTCTCCTATGACTTCTGGCTATCAAAACAATCCCAATGTAGTTGCTTATTGGCAAAAACTCTTTGAAATTTTTGGTATTGACGAAATAAACGAACTGGAAAACTAAGCTTTTATTGTCACTTTTCCGTAACAATGTATCTGTATTACTCCGTTTTTGGATTGGGGGCTACTTTACTCTCAAACATTCCTGCAAGTGTGTTTACTGTATAATCAATCTCCTCAATAGTGTTATATTTACTAAACGAAAAACGCACCGCAGCACGTTCTCGTGGGTGTGCAATGCCTGCAAGGACGTGTGAGCCAGCCTCCGCACCACTAGAACAAGCACTTCCACCAGACGCAGAAATTCCAGCAATATCCAAGTTAAAAAGCAGCATATCATTATCTTTATTTTCAGGCAAAGATACGTTTAAAACGGTATAAAGACTGTTTTCTAAGTTGCCACTTTCTCCATTAAAACGGACATCTTCAATACGTTCTTTTAACTTCTCTATCATACGTTTTTTAAGCGAAATAATATGAGTTTTATGTTCTTGCATTTCTTTATAGGCTATTTCTAGGGCTTTTGCCACACCAATAATGCCGTAAATATTTTCCGTTCCGCCACGCATATTGCGCTCTTGTGCGCCTCCTGTGATAAAAGGATTGATTTTTGACTTACCATTTACATACAAAAATCCTATTCCTTTTGGTCCGTGAAACTTATGGGCAGCTCCCACCAGATAATCAATGCTTAATTCTTTAAGATTATGGGTAAAATGCCCCATTGTCTGAACTGTATCAGAATGAAAATAAGCTCCATAATGCTTACAAAGTTCTCCTATTTCAGCCAGTGGCATTAAGTTTCCTATTTCGTTGTTGGCGTGCATCAAAGAAACCAAAGATTTTGGATTTTTCTGCAAAAACTCATCTAATTGCTTCAAGTTGATGTTTCCTTTTTCGTCCAAATCAAGGTAAGAAATGTCTATTTTGCCACGTTTTTTGCGTTCTAAAAGCGTATGTTCTACTGCGTGATGCTCTATTTTGGTAGAAATGGCGTGTTTTAGGTGAAATGTATGAATTGCGCCACAAATAGCAGTATTATCTGCCTCTGTGCCACCAGAAGTAAAGAAAATCTCGCTTGGTGTGGTGTTTAGAAGTTCTGCAATAGTTTTGCGAGATTTTTCTATTAATGAACGTACCTGCCTGCCGTGCCAATGTGTAGAAGAAGGATTACCAAAATTTTCTTCTAAAAGTGGTAGCATTGTTGCTAAAACATCTTTATCTATGGCTGTGGTGGCGGCATTATCAAGGTATATTTTCATATTTTTGAGAGATTAAAAAGTATTTTCTTAAATAATTTTTAGAAATAATTTCACAAAAATACAGAAAATCTTTTGAATTCATAACATTTAGCTTTTTATAAAGACTGATGACTTTTATTGATTTAAGGATTAACGGAGCAAAAGCATCACTAAAAATACTATTTTTAGTGATGCTTTTTGTTTACTTAGTAATACATTGGAAATAACTTCCTAGTTCGTTTCTTTTTAACACTAAGTTCATTAAGAAATACACACTAAG
>JANYGM010000251.1 GCA_025362415.1 bacterium | reverse complement strand
TATGTTGCTAAGAAACGTAAGTTAAAAGTTGGTGATAAAATGGCTGGTCGTCACGGAAATAAGGGTGTTGTAGCTCGTATTGTACGTGAGGAAGATATGCCTTTCCTTGCTGATGGTTCTTGTGTGGACATTGTACTTAATCCGCTTGGTGTGCCTTCACGTATGAATTTGGGTCAAATTTATGAAACTATCCTTGCGTGGGCAGGTAAAAAACTAGGTAGAAAATACGCTACACCAATTTTTGATGGCGCAACAGAGGCGCAAGTAGTGAAAGAAATTGCTGATGCAGGTTTAGATGCCTTTGGACGTACTTATTTGTTTGATGGTTTGACAGGAGATAGATTTGACCAACCCGTAACGGTAGGGATTATTTATATGCTGAAACTAGGTCACTTAGTTGATGATAAAATGCACGCTCGTTCAATTGGACCATATTCTTTGATTACGCAACAGCCTTTGGGTGGTAAGGCGCAATTTGGTGGTCAGCGTTTTGGAGAGATGGAAGTGTGGGCTTTGGAGGCGTTTGGTGCAGCTAATATCCTACAAGAAATCTTAACAGTAAAATCTGATGACGTAATAGGACGTGCTAAGGCTTATGAAGCCATTGTAAAAGGTGAGTTGATGCCAAAACCAAATATTCCAGAGTCATTTAACGTACTTGTACACGAACTTCGTGGACTTGCGCTAGAAATCACAATGTTATAGAATAATATAAGTAGTTTTATTACAAAAAAGCCTTTCCAAACTTTGGAAAGGCTTTTTTGTGAAATGAAAAATGTAATATCCAACAAATCAAAGACTTATTTGGTAAACAATAATAAGTGGTGGTGCAAAAATCAAAAAATGATAAATAAATCTGGTTTGAAGATACACCTTAAACTCTATCCAATTTACTTTTAAAGCAGAAATATCATATACTTTTGCCTTCATTGTTCTGTATATTTGAAAATCAATTTCTTTATGGTTTTCTTCATATTTGGCAATAATAGCGTCATAACGTGCCACTATTTCACGGATTTTCTCCTCCGAAACCCGCTCTGGAGCTTTATGTGTAGGTTTTTCTGATGTCCGTTCTGAAATATCTATCTTTTCAATATCAACCATAAAACTAAGTTCGTTGAACAAAACGCCTAATTCTTTGCCACAGTCGTGGAAACGAATGGCTTTTAGCTTAAACTGGTTAGATGAGTCTAATAAACTAAGTGCCATAATGAAAATAGAAAGCGACACATTGATAATATTTAAGTCATTGGCATTGATATGTTTAAACGTCTGACTAAAAGATAACAAGCTCAAAATCACCACATAAATAGACAAAAAAGTAATAGATAGATTTGACAAATGATTAAGTGTGTGGTAGCGGTTACTAGCTATAAAACGGATATTTTTTATCATATCTATACGTTTATGCCATTTTTGTATGATTTTTTCCAAAATAATATTTTTATTTTTACAATAACTTAATAATCAAAGTTTTACATTCGTACTTTGTGTTTCTTACTTCGTACATTTTCCTAAGCAAGTTAAGTAAATTTTTAGAATATCAAAAAAAATACTACATTTGCAAAAATAATTATAAAACAAATCATAACAATTACCCAAAACACAATTATTTATGCTTTTTGACAGTAACAAAAAAACAGACGAAGACGAAGAAACATCTATTTTGTGGTGGACATTATTTGGTTTTATTATGCTTGGTGGATTATTTTGGTTTATTGCGCCTGCAAATACAGAGCTAGACCAAGCGCAACAACAAGTACAAACAACATTAGAAAAGAATAGACTAGATGCGTTTAATGATAGCATTACAAAACTTAATGCACCAACTAAAATGCCTGCAACAGACAACGTCCTAAACAAAAAAGAATTAGGAGAATTTGAAGCTAAAAAGCTATCTAGTGGCGTAGAACTCAATATTCCAGCACTCGGAATTGAAAATAAATTACTGAAATTTATTGAAGACAAAGACGCAAAAGTAAGCAAAGATAATTGGTTTGATTTTGATAGATTGCTTTTTGAAACAGGAAAATCTACACTACAACCTGCTTCACAAGAGCAATTAGGTAATATTGCACAAATTTTGAAAGCATACCCAAATGTTGAGATAAAAATAGGTGGTTACACAGACAATGTAGGCGACCCAATAGAAAACCAAAAACTATCTCAAATACGTGCTGATGCAGTAAAAGCAGAATTTTCAAAACTTGAAATTGATGCAAAACGAGTAGAAACAGAAGGCTATGGCGACAAATTCCCTGTTGGTGATAACAATACAGAAGATGGACGCAACAAAAATAGACGTGTTTCTGTAAGAGTTACCAAGAAATAAATGCAATCAACTTTCCAAAAGCTTTTAGCTTTTGGAAAGTTTGTTAAAATTTTATGGTTCTACTAAAATTTATACGGACAAGTTTTTAAAGTCCCAGCGGGACGGCATATTTATAGAAAAACAAAACACGAAAAATGTATTTAGCCCCAGCGGGGCGGCATATTTACTACTATAAATATCTCGCCCCGCTGGGGCTGAATACAAAATAATAATTTACAAAATAAGGTTTCCGTATAAATGTTAGTAGAACCAATTTTATTCTCCCACCATCACGAATGCGCCCCAAAAATAAGGATTTTTATACTTTTTATAAAGTGCTTCTTGTGCCTCATCAAACGCTTGGCGTTTTGCCTTCCCTGTAACGAGATTGTTGTAAAAAGTGTCATAAGTTCTTGTGTAGCCACATCATCAACTTTCCAAAATATAACCACATCAACTATTTATTTATTTTCTAAAAACATTGTTTTAAGTTATTTATTTGATATATTTGCACATAAATATTACTGTACAAATTGGCATAATGTGTAAAAAAGTAGTGAAAAAAGCATATTTTTGATTTTCCAAAATCACTAAAGATATGCAATCGTCACTACTGAACAAACTTGGTAATACATTGCAAATAACTTCCTGTTTTTTCGTACCACTAAGTTCACTAAGAAATACAAAATTTGGAGTTTATTTGCAACACATTATTTATCTAATCTTCATTTCTAAGTGTATGATATAAGATGTAAATACATTATTTGCTGTTGTTTGTCGTAGGATAAGGTAATGTCTTATCTCTATAATTACAAAACACATCACACATCAAAATAATTATGACAAAAATAAGCGCAGCAATTACGGGTATAGCAAGTTATGTTCCTGACTATATCTTGACCAATGAGGAACTTGAAAAAATGATAGATACTAATGACGAATGGATAATGTCCCGTACTGGTATCAAAGAAAGGCATATTTTGAAAGGTGAAGGTCTGGGTACATCTTTTATGGGTGCAAAAGCCGTACAAGCACTCCTAGAAAAAACTAATACCAAACCAGAAGAAGTAGAGTTGCTTATTTGCGCCACCACTACGCCTGATATGATTTTCCCTGCTACAGCAAACATTATTTGCTTTGAAGTAGGCATCAATAATGCGTTTAGTTATGATATGCAAGCGGCTTGCTCAGGCTTTTTGTATGCACTTACAGCTGCCTCCCAATTTATAGAAACAGGCAAATATAAAAAAGTGATTGTCGTAGGTGCTGATAAAATGTCATCTATTATTGATTATACAGACCGTTCTACTTGTATTATTTTTGGTGATGGTGCAGGTGCAGTAATGCTAGAACCAAATACAGAAGGTTTAGGGATACAAGATAGTATTCTGAAATCTGATGGTGCTGGTTGGGTGCATTTGCATCAAAAAGCAGGAGGAAGCCGCAGACCACCAACGCTAGAAACTGTCCAAAATAAAGAACATTTCGTATATCAAGAAGGTAGCGCAGTATTTAAACACGCAGTAAAAGCTATGTCTGATACTGCCTATGAATTAATGCAGAGAAATAACCTTATTGCTGATGATATTGCATTTTTAGTGCCACATCAGGCTAATAAACGTATTATTGATGCTACTGCAGCAAGAATGGGACTTAATGAAGACAAAGTAATGCTTACTATTCATAAGTACGGAAACACCACAAACGCTACAATTCCTTTGTGCATTTCAGATTACGAAAAACAACTTAAAAAAGGAGATAATCTTGTTTTAGCAGCCTTTGGAGGTGGTTTTACTTGGGGCGCAATGTACATAAAATGGGCATATAATGCTTAAGTACGAGGTTTGAAATACCAGAGGAAAAGGTACGAAATAAGTGAGTAATACATTGTCTTAAATTTAGGAGTTTATTTATAACTCATTGCTAACTTCACGAAAGTCAGGGACTATTCGTGAAGTTTTGCTTAATTTAATAGTGCTAAGTGTTTCAATACGGCTTATTTAGTGTATTCAAGCGTTCTGCTTGTTTTCGTAATAAATATAGGAGTGTGTTTGTTGTTAGATAAGTTCTTATTTTTGTTAGGTACTAAAAATTCACAACTCACAATTCCTCAAATCCTTTTGTATTTCTAATAAATTACGTTTTTGTTGTTTTTTCTCTTGAATTTCCAGCAAATAATTGACAATATTAGTTATTTCTATTTCAGTGAGATGTGGCGCAGCAGTCATTGGTTGATTGTATTTTTTACCGTTGACAATTATTTCTCCTTTTATGCCATTTCTGATGATACAAGCAAGTTTTTCAGGGTTATTTACGACAAAATCTGCATTCCTAACTGTTGGTATTAGTTCTTGCAAGCCTTTGCCTGCCTCCATATGACAATTAGCGCAATTATTCTCAAAAAGCCGTTCTCCTTGCGGTTTTGCTTTATTGAAAAATACATTTGCTACTACAATTCCCACCAAAACAATAGGCACTAACCAAAGCAATATTTTACTTATTTTCATTATTAAATCACGGATTTTTAGGCTGATTACAGGATTACACAGATTTTGTACTCGTTAGCATCTGGATTTTTCTTATATATTTTAATAATTCCAATAAGCGGCATATCCTCTGGCATCAAAATGTACCATTTGTTGGCTAGATGTTTCATTATTTTTCACTTGCTAAAATTTCAATATCAAGAAGTAATTTATCCACGCTTTCAGGTTTTGTGCCATCATACAAACCCCTTATGCGTTTTTGTTTGTCAATAAGTGCCAAATAACCGCTATGCGTATAACCACCTTCTGCATCTTTGTCTTCTTGTGCAGCAGCGAGATAGTTTTGCGCCATTTTATAAATATTCTCTTTCTTTCCTGTTACAAACTGCCATTTAGGACTTTTTACCTTCAAACGAGTAGCATAATCTTTCAAAACTTCAATGGTATCATTTTTAGTATCAATACTATGAGAAAGAATAAGAATATTATCATTTTTCTCAAATTTTTCATAAACTCTCAAAAGTTGTTGCTTCATTTTGGGGCAAATTGTGGGACAAGAAGTAAAGAAAAAGTCCACTACATAAATTTTATCTTTAAAATCTGCTTCCGTAACCGTTTTATTATCCTGATTAACAAACGAAAAAGGTGAAATAGTATGATAAATAGTATCTATTAGTTCTTTGCCATCTTTCCACTCTGTTTTGGTTTCTTTATAACCCAAAATAGGAAGTTTATCATTATTTTTGCAAGAACTTAAAAAGATAATT
>JANYGM010000247.1 GCA_025362415.1 bacterium | reverse complement strand
CGTTTGTTAATCCTTCTGACGTGAATATTGCTAATCCGCAAGTCCGCCCAACAAAAGATACAACATACACAGTAACTATAAAAGATGGAAATTGCCTTAAAAAGATACCAATTAGAATAAAAGTAAGCCCTGCGGTAGTTTTAGATATAGAACTTTTGGTTGCAAGAGAGTGTGATTTGACTACATCAGTAAGTTTTACAAACAAAACAACAGGAATAGACACTATGACTTGGAATATGGGTAATGGAACAATCATTACAGGGCTTAATCCGCCGCCTTATTTCTATGGAAATACGGCAGGAGTATATACAATAACCATAACAGGGACAAATACTACTACAAATTGTAGTCAAACTATCACTCGTACGGTTACTGTGGGTACTTCTACGGAGTTTGTGGCAAATGTTATTACTCCTGATGGGAAAGGAAAGAATGAAAAGTTTGTTTTGCCAGATAATTTGGGCAAATATAAGTTAGAAATGTTCAACCGTTGGGGCAAAAAACTCTATGAAAATGATGATTATAAGGGAGAATGGGGTTCTGGGCTAGATGCAGGGACTTATTATTATCTTATTACCTCTCCCACAGGCGTAGAATGCAAAGGATTTATACAAGTTTTGAGATAAAAGTAGGCAGCCCCCTAGCCCCCAAAGGGGGAACAATGCAAAAAAAGCCCCCTAGCTCCAAAGGGGGAACAAAAGTAAGCCCCCTAGCTCAAAGGGGAACGGTGCAAAGAAAATAATCCAAAATAATTACTTAAAACAACAAAATATGGCAAGTGTAGTTTACACCCTAAGGGTAGGCTGTAAACTACACAAATATCTAATTCTCATTCGTCACGAGAACTAAACGAAAATCTTGTAGAAAGGTCTGTATTTCTTGTAGTTTTTAGTATCTTTGCACATGGAAACGAGAGTTGAATTCCCATCATTTATAATTGATAATTTGTAATTGACCCTAATATGAAACTAATTTTATTGTTTTTTTGTGTGTTGGGAACAGTTTTTACGCCTCTAAGCGCACAAACAAAGGCTCAATTAGAGGAACAAAAAAAAGCCCGACTGCAAAAAATCCAAGAAGCAAATAGGATTTTGGAGGAAACAGCACGCAACAAAAGTGTTAATATTGGGCAACTTACCGCTCTCAATGAGAAAGTAGCCAATAAATTAGATATTATCAATGGTGCAAAAAAAGAAGTCGCACTTATAGATGACGACCTGCGAGAAACACAACAAATTGTTATTTCGTTAGAAAATGACCTTGCGGAGCTTAAAAAAGAGTATGCCAATATGATTTATGAAGCCTCAAAAATCAGTAATGCCTACAACAAATTGAGCTTTATAATGTCTTCCAAAGATTTTAATTCTCTTTTTAGACGTATCAAATACTTACAACAATACACAGAAGCACGCAAAAAACAAGTATTAGAAATTGAAAAAACAAAACAGTTTTTGCAAGAACAAAACCAAAAAATTGCCTCACAACGTAAAGTAAAGCTAGATGTTGTAACGACCATAGAAACCGACAACGCAGAGATTTTTCAGTTGCAAGCAGAAAAATCTTCTCTTGTACGTGAGCTTATGGGCAAAGAAGCACAAATAAAAGCAGAAATTCAGAAAGAAAAAGCTTCTATCAACCAACTAGAAAACCTTATTTCGGCACGGATAAAAGAAGAAATCAAAAAAAATACAGAGGAAGGCGCAAAAAAACCAACCCTTACCCCTGAAAAAGAAAACCTTTCCAACTCGTTTGCAGCAAGCAAAAACAGTCTGCCTTGGCCTGTTGAATCTGGTTTTATTTCTAGAAAATTTGGGAAACAAAAACACCCACTTTTCCCAAGTATTATCTTAGAAAGTCCAGGAGTGTATATTCAGACCAAGAAAGGAGAAAAAATACGTGTCGTTTTTGAGGGAAAAGTAGATGTTGTAAGTGAAACTACAAGTGGTTATTTTGTAATGGTCAATCACGGAGAATATTTTACGGTTTATAGCAATCTTGCTAGCGTAAATGTAAGTGTAGGCGACAATTTGCGCCGCAAACAGTCCATTGGTGTAGTCAATACAACAGATGCAGGTGTTTCTGAAATGCTTTTTTGCGTTTTCAAAAATCAAAAAAACATAGACCCAGAAGGTTGGCTAAATGATAAATAATTATGAATTGTGAGTTGTAAGTTGTGAGTTATAAGTTAATACAAAACATATTTATCAAAAAAGCCTTGATTAGCCCAAAAAACGCCACTTTATTTGTTTATTTTCTTAGTATTTTTATTGTAATTTTTGTCGTTGTATCCTTTGATGGCTATTATTTTTTTGATGATAGCACTTATATTGATTACGCTTATCAACTGCAAAAAAATAGTTTTGTGTTGGTTGATGATATTTTTGCGCACCGTTTGGGGATAATATTACCTTTGGCTACCTCTTATAAAGTTTTTGGCTTTTCTGATGTAGCTACCATTGCGCTACCGCTTATATGTACGCTTGCGTGCTTGTGGGTGTTGTGGCGTTTTTTAATTACTGAAAGTAATACTGAAAATATAGAAAAAAATACTAATTGGGGCATTTGGACGTGTATTTTCTTTTCTTTAGATTTTTACACTTTATTTTTTGCTAATAAAATTTATCCAGATGTTTTGCTGACCTTATTCACTTTGGGGGCAGTTTTAGTGCTTTTTAAGCGAAATAAAAACACGCTTGCATTAAGTATTTTGTTTGTATTACTTAATTTTTTAGCTTTAATTTCTAAAGAATTGATTATATATGTTTTGCCTTTTTATATGCTGATTTTTGTGTGGGATATGCGACAAAAGCAAAATATTAAATTTTGGAAATGGAGCATTTTATTAGGAATTTTGGTACTTGGAGCATATTTTGGAGCATATTATTATCATACTGGAGATTTTTTTTACCGTTTTAGAAGTATAGAAAATGGACGTTATGAAGCAGTTTCTAGTTATTTTGACAAACCTATTTCTGCGCTTTTGGCACGCCTCACGTATGAGCCTATCATAATGTTTGTGAATGGTACAACTATGATAGTTTTTGCTGGTGCATTGCCTTCTTTTTGGCGAGTTTTTAGAAATATTTTTAATAAAACCACCCCCAACCCCTCCTTAGAAAAGATGGGAGTTCATTCCCCTACTTTGAAGGAGGGGCTAGGGGTGGTTCTAATTGAAACTTACTTTTCGTGGCTTTGTGTGAGTATTTTGGCGTGTTTTTGGTTTGGAAGTACAAGCCTTCAAGTTTATAATCCTATTGGGCTTTTCCCTAGAATGATACTTTTTATTGTGCCTTTTTTAGCAGTTTTGGCAGGGCTAAACTTTCAGAAAATTATTACAAATCAAAAGTATCAGTATTTTTTCAGTATAATATTTTTGTTTTCAGGAATAATGGCGTGGCAAACAGTAGGCTTAAAAACTGCTTTTATTTACTTTTTACTGGCTTTTTGGATTATTTTTTATGAAATAATTTACAAAATAACTGCTAAGATAACTGCTAAAATAAAGGTTTCTATTATTTTTAATAAAGAACTGTTTTTTATGATTGGTTTTGTACTGATTATGCTTATTCACCCTGCTTTTTCTATGCTAAAACGAACAGAAACAGGCTATACGGCACAAAAAAATCTTCTTCAAGATTATTTTGCAGAAGACAAACAACTCAATCAAAATCCTAAAAATGAAAAAATAATTATATTTTCAGACCATACAACACAAAATGGAGAAAATATTTATTTTGATTTCAAAAAACCTACAAATATTACCTTTAAACGCTACAATGATACTATTCTGATAAAAAATGATGCCAAAAAGGAACTTCTAATATCACAAAAAGATTATTTACTTATCAATGATTTTTCTGTTGAGAAACCGCAAAATATTTCCACAAATTGGGCATTATTAGTAGCAAAAAACAACCTCAAACTTTATCAAATTAAGTAATTATCAAGAAGACAATTTTGGTTTTATTGCATAGCGAATAAAGAAGAAATACATTATTTGACGTGGTTTTTTTCCTGTGGTGTCAGGTTTTTCTACCTGACACCAAACTACGCCAAACAATACACTAACCAACAGCAAATCCTTAACTTTTCCTGTGGTGTCAGGTTTTTCTACCTGACACCAAACTACGCCAAACAATACACTAGCCAACAGCAAATCCTTAACTTGATAGCAGTAAGTGGAAACTCGTAATAATGCATTAAAAAGTTCCTAAACCTGTGAATCTGGCGCAAGTTCTCCTTCCCATTTGCTTACTACGGTGGTAGCAAGGGCATTTCCTACTACGTTTGTCATACTTCTAAACATATCACAAAAATGGTCAATAGGCAAAATCAATGCCACGCCCTCTGGCGGAATGCCAAACATACTACAAGTAGCCAAAACCACTACCAAAGATGCTCTAGGCACGCCTGCAATGCCCTTGCTCGTGAGCATTAGCACAAGTAACATTGTGAGTTGTGTCGCAATAGGCAATTCTATGCCATACGCCTGCGCAATAGCAAGACTAGCAAAAGTCATATACATCATACTACCATCCAAATTGAAAGAATAGCCCAAAGGAAGCACGAAAGCCACTATTTTATCTTTACAACCAAATTTTTCTAACTCTTCTGTGAGTTTTGGAAAAACTGCCTCGCTACTTGTGGTACTAAATGCTATCAAAAGTGGATTACTAATAGCTTTGAGTAAGGTGGTCATACGTTTTCCCAAAATAAGATAACCAACACCCACAAGTATTATCCATAAAATGGCTATTCCTATCAAAAAATACAAGAAATAAATAATATAAAACTGAAAAATCCCTAAACCTTTTGCAGCCACAACTGCACACAATGCCCCAAAAACACCAATAGGTGCAAAATTCATCACATAACCCACTATTTTGAGGATAATATGGCTAAAACTATCTAAGGCTTTGATAATTGGTTTTGCTTTTTCGCCCATACTTGCCGCAGCCACACCAAAAAAGATACTAAAAACAACAATTTGCAGTATTTCATTGGTAGCCATTGCGTCTATGATACTTTTAGGAAAAATATGTTCTACAAATTTTTGCAAAGAAAATGATTCTTTTTTAGCCATCAAATCCTTCAAAGATTCATTATCAGCTTGGCTCAAATCAATGTATTTACCTGGTTCTAAGATATTTACAAGTATCATTCCTATCAAAAGCGACATCAGACTAGCTGACACAAACCACAGCAAAGATTTTCCGCCCACACGCCCAACCGACTTCAAATCACCTAGTTTGGCAATACCCACCACAAGCGTACTAAACACCAAAGGCGCAATAATCATTTGTACCAAACGAATAAAAATATTGCTTAAAAGTTTGATATTTTTGGAAAAAGCCTCAATAAATTCTTTTGAAGTATTGAGGTGAACAATATATCCTACAAAAATACCTGCTATCATTGCCAAAATGATAGAAATAGTTAGTTTATTTTTTTGAAACATTAGAATTTAAGTGATTATAATTTATTTTAGGTTGATTTTAAAGATAATTCAACTCAAAAATAGTTATTTTTTCTGAAAAATAGGCATTAGAGTAGTTTTTTTATTTTTAGAATGTTTAAAAAAAACTTTGCTTTATACTGTGAACGGCTTGGATTTCGGAAAATGTATTAAAGCCCAGCGGGCTGGCATATTTATAGAAAAATAGGTCAAAAAATGTATTCAGCTCCAGCGGAG
>JANYGM010000245.1 GCA_025362415.1 bacterium | reverse complement strand
GACACCACAAAAAAAATTATAAGCGCATTTGTCGTCAGGTGGAAACACCTGACGACACAGGAATAATTCATAATTCACAACTATTCAAGCCTAAAATTACTAAAAAATATTACATAATAGATTTTTTTGTATAGAAATTCTTAGTTTTTTTGTAGTTTTGCCTAATTCAAAAATAATTAACTAAAAATATCAATAAAATTAGGTGAAGTATTCAACAAAAAACTTCTTTATTTTGTTGAATACCTATGAAACAAATGCTTAATATCTACCAAATCCGCCAAGATTTTCCCATTCTTCAACAAGAAATTTATGGGAAACCGCTTATATATTTTGATAATGCTGCCACCTCTCAAAAACCAAATGTTGTTATTGATGCTTTAAGTAATTATTATCAGCATACAAACGCTAATATTCACCGTGGAGCGCATTTTTTGGCAAATAAAGCCACAGGCGAATACGAGGCTACACGAGAAACTATCCGCCAAATACTCAATGCAAAGAGTACAGAAGAAATTATTTTTACAAAAGGTACAACAGAAGGTATCAACTTGATTGCCAGCACTTTTGGACGAAAATTTATACAAAAAGGAGATGAAATTATTATCTCTACAATGGAACACCACTCTAATATTGTGCCTTGGCAAATGCTATGTGAAGAAAAAGGTGCAATATTAAAAATAATCCCTATTACAGATAGTGGAGAAATTATCTTAGAAGAATATGAAAAATTGCTTTCAGAGCGCACAAAGCTAGTTTCTGTGGTACATATTTCTAACTCTTTGGGAACAATAAATCCTATTAAAGAAATAATTAGTCTTGCACACGCACAAGGCGCAAAAGTGCTTATAGATGGCGCACAAGGCGTTGTACATTTGGACATAGACGTACAAGATTTAGATTGTGATTTTTATGTATTTTCTGGACATAAAATATTCGCTCCAACAGGAATAGGCGCACTTTTTGGCAAAAAAGATTTGCTAAATCAAATGCCTCCGTATCAAGGTGGTGGGGAAATGATTAGCACCGTTAGTTTTGAAAAAACCACTTATAATGTACTTCCTTTTAAGTTTGAGGCAGGCACACCCAATATTGCAGACGTGATTGCCTTCCGCTTGGCACTAGAATATATGAATAATTTAGGCAAAAAAAATATTGCAGATTATGAAAACTATCTCTTAAAATATGCAACAGAACGTATTACGGAGGTTGCTGGGCTAAAAATCATAGGAACTGCCAAAGAAAAAGCTAGTGTTATTTCTTTTGTTTTTGATGATATTCATCCATCTGACATTGGTACTTTACTTGATAATCAAGGAATTGCGGTGCGTACTGGCTCACATTGTACCCAACCTTTGATGGAAAGATTGGGTATTTCTGGTACTACTCGTGCCTCATTTGCAGTTTATAATACAACAGATGAAATTGATAATTTTATTGTTGCACTTCAAAAAACAGTAAAAATGTTGAAATAAGGATAAGTAAGAGGTACTTAAACGCATATTATTAGTAAAAATCAGTAACGTGGGGATTTTATACCTCACAAAATAAACTAGGACTTACGCAAAAAAGTTCTATAACCACCCCCAGCCCCTCCTTAGGAAGGAGGGGAGGTTTGTTCCCCTCCTTTTTAGGAGGGGTTAGGGGTGGTTTTTAATAGGTTTTGCGTAAGTCCTGTAAACCTTCTTATATTCGTAAAATATGAAAAATATCAAAATTTTTTTATTGGGTTTTAGCTTGTTTTTGGGTGGGTTATTTTGCCTAACTTCTTGCCAAAATAATGCGCAAACAGAGCCATTAGCAGTGGGATATGAATTTTTCCCCTTAGAAATTGGGCGTTATGTCATTTATGAGGTAGAAAAAACTAATTATCCTTCTAATCAGCCTATTATTAGAGAGAATTATCAACTAAAAGAAGAAGTGGTAGATACTTTTACAAGTGCTTCAAAAATTAAATTATACGTTTTGGAGCGTTATGTACGTGCAAATGAAACACAAAATTGGAAAATAGACTCTGTTTGGGCTGCCTCTATTAACAATAATCAAGCAATTAGACAAGAAAATAACATTTCATTTGTTAGACTTACGTTTCCGCTAAAAGATAAATTAGTTTGGAATGGCAATTTTTTTAATAGTAATCAAAGAGAAAATTATCAAATAGAAGATTTTAATAAGTCTTTGGTTATCAATAAATTAAATTTCCCCAAAACACTCAAAGTACAACAAGTGAATGATTCATCACTTGTGCGCCTCACACGCAGAAGTGAGATTTATGCAGAAAATATTGGTATTGTGGCTATTGATGAAACTCAAGTTGCTTATAAAAGCGACAACGCAAATATAGGAAAAGGAATTATTGATTTTGGTAAAATCATTAAGCAAAGAATTATAGCGTATGGCAAAAAATAAGCCCCCAGCCCCAAAGGGGAGCAAATACAGTACAAATTTCTCGTAATTATATAACTAAAAAAACCGTAAAATTTTACGGTTTTTTTATTATAATTATGTTTTACAAATTACATATCATTTTTATTTTCGTGAGGAATTTCCTCTATTTCTTTCTCTACATTCCGCAAATCTTCTCGCACTAGGCGTTCTATATTTGCATCTAACTCTTTGCTAGTAAGCAAGTTCATTAGTTTTTCACGTGTTGCAAGCAGCTTATCTTTGTTTATGTTGGGCATAATTTTATATTGAATTATTTAATTGCGTAAAGAGTATAGACAAATTGTTTTCAGGTATTGTTTAGCAGTTGCATACCTCAAAAATAGTAAAAAACTTGTTTGTAACAAACTTTTATTAGTTATTTTTGTGTTTATTTGTAAAAAAATAATGTTATATTGCTTTATCTTCTTGATTATCAAACTACTTAAAATACTATCTAAAATTTCTATTTAATGAAAAAAAAGACTTTAATAATTATCTGTATGTTTTTTTTGAGTGCTGTTTTTGCACCCAAAAAAGCTATTTCTCAAGTTGCTCCAATATTTACGGCACAGGATAGCCTACGTGGCACACTTTCACCTTTGCGCACTTGTTTTGATGTAACTTATTATGATATTTCTTTGCGTGTCATTCCGAAAGATAAGAAAATATCTGGAAAAAACACTATTCATTATCTTGTAAAGGCAGATTTTAAGAAAATACAGTTAGATTTATTTGAAAATCTTGCTATTGAAAAAATCTTATATCACAACAAATCCCTCAAATTTACGAGAAATGGAAATGCTTTTTTTGTTGATTTTCAAGACATTCAGAAGAAAAATAAACGTGATTCTTTGACTATTTTTTATGCAGGAACACCCACAGAAGCTAAAAATGCTCCTTGGGACGGTGGTTTTTCGTGGAAAAAAGATAACGACAAAAACGACTGGATTGGGCTTAGTTGCGAGGGAATTGGCGCAAGTCTTTGGTTTCCTAACAAAGACCACCTTTCTGATGAGCCAGATAATGGTGTACGTGTGGCTTGTGAAGTGCCTTCTGACCTAATTTGTATATCAAATGGTAAACTTTTTGGTACGCAAGAACTCGCTGATAACTATACTCGTTACGAATGGCGCACTTCTTACCCTATCAATAACTACAACATTACGCTAAATATTGGTAAATATGTTCATTTTGAGGATATTTATACTGCGGAAGATGAAACAAAACTTGCCTTAGATTACTACGTGATGCCCTATAATTTGGAGAAAGCAAAAAAGCAATTTGAGCAAGTAAAACCTATGCTAAAGTGTTTTGAACGCTATTTTGGCAAATATCCATTTTGGAATGATGGCTATGCGCTGGTAGAAACACCCTATTTAGGAATGGAGCATCAAGGTGCTATTGCCTATGGAAATAAGTACCAAAATGGCTACAATGGACGTGATTTGAGCGCATCTGGTGTGGGAATGATGTTTGATTTTATTATCATACACGAGAGTGGACACGAATATTGGGGCAACAACCTAAGTGCGCAAGACCACGCAGAAATGTGGCTTCACGAGGCTTTTACGACCTATTCAGAGGTGCTTTATGTGGAATGTATGTTTGGAAAAGCACAAGCAGATACGTATGTAAATGGGTATAAAAAGATTGTTACTAATGAAAAACCTATGCTTGCACCTTTGGGCGTAAATGCTGATGCACCAGGTGATATTTATTTCAAAGGCGCACTGATGCTCAATACTTTACGCAATGTTTTGAATGATGATAAACTTTGGTTTGAGATTTTGAAAGGTTTGCAAAAAGATTTTTCTATGAAAACCACCACCACAAAAGAAGTGGTCAATTATATCAATAAAAAAGCAAAAAAAGATTTAACTTATTTCTTTGATGAATACTTAAAATACACTCAAATTCCTACTTTGGAGTATTATTTTGAAGATGATAAAATAAATAAAGGAGATAAAATATTGTTTTTTCGTTGGAATAGTCATCAGAAAAATTTTGCTATGCCTTTGATAATCAACAATAAAACTATTTCAGCAACCACAAATTGGCAAAGTACCAAAATACCAAAAAATAATGTTGCAAGCACTTTTAATGGATTAAATGAGCTTTTGACAAGGTATTATATTAGAATTAGTGAAACTAAATAAGTAATGAGACCTATTTAAACGGATAATTATTGGAAACTATTAAAATATTGATTATCAATAAGTTAAATATATTTTAATACCCTATTAAATAGGTCTCATTACTTCAATATCAATATGGGTGACATTTTAAATTAAAAAGAGCATAATTTTTTGTAGTTTTATGTATTTTACTTCACATCTCACACTTCACACTTCAAAAAATGGCTCAATTAGCAAATATTTTATTTTATTTAGGTTTTTTAACAATATTTATAGGCGTTGTGATGCTTATAATACGCATAATAAAAAATGCTAAAAATCCGCAAACGGAAGATTTATCAGAAATAAAATCAAAAAAACAAGAAAATCCTTCTTCCACTTCTTATGAAAAATCATTTGAAAGCCGTTTAAACGCATCAAATGCTACTATTTATGATAAATTGGAGCAGATAAAACTTGCTGATATGATTGTACATTGGCAGGAAAACTATCAAGTTATTGGGAAAATCAAACTTATAGAAATGACTTGGGACGAAAATGACCAACGTATAGCCACTGGGCAGTTTTTCCCTATTTTAGTGATGGATAAAAGCCGTTATTTGGTGAGTATGCCCAAAGGAGAGGGTGCAGAAATTATTTGGTTTTTTCTGGAAAGAAAAGATACAGAAACTGCACTTACACCATTCTTTTTGGGTACTGATGGAAATATTGGTGCAGCCACACAATTTGCTGATAGTGAACAAACTGCAGAAGTTTTTTTTAGATTACCACAAAGAAATATAGGTGAAATAGAGTGGCAGATGAAAGATATTGGTAGTTTCTTTTTTGAGAGTGATGGACGTGCTTTTTTGTCTGGAAAAGGGGAAACAAGGCATATTTTGGCTCGTGATACACATAATCCTAAACAATATTTGCTTT
>JANYGM010000189.1 GCA_025362415.1 bacterium | reverse complement strand
AATTTAACACATTTGAGTGTAACTATGAGTGAATATGGATTTGAGAATGATGTACCCTATGATATTTCTTCCTTGCAATATTTGATAAATTTAATAAGTTTGAATTTAGATACAGTTACTATTTCAGATATTACTCCTTTACAATATTTGACGAAGTTGAGAGATTTGAATTTACGGAGTAGTCAAATTTCAGATATTTCTATTTTGCAACACTTAGATTCAAACTTGTTAAATTCGTCAAATATTGTAGAGGCGAAATATCCGAGATAGTAACTGTATCTAAATTCAAACTTATTAAATTTGTCAAATATTGCAAGGAAGAAATATCATAGGGTACATCATTCTCAAATCCATATTCACACATAGTAACACTCAAATGCGTTAAATTTTTCAGAGATTGTAAAAGAGAAAAATCTGAAATATAAGTTTCGTCTAAATTCAAATTTGTTAAGTTAGTCAAAAATGACAAAAAAGAAAGGTCTAGCCCATTATTTTCAGTTAAATTCAAACTTGTCAAATGTGTACATTCTTCCAATAATTTTAGTTCAGGATATGTTCCGTTATAAAGTTCCTGATGGCTTAGGTCTAATACAGGGTTTTGAGTTTCCAAACATTCACGGATTATTTGCTCTAGTGGTGTCATTCTTTTTTGAGTTATTGCGTTTTGGTATAAGATTTAGATAAAGACATTGATAAATTGTATTTTGAAATTTGTAGCCACTTGATTTATCAAGTGGTGTTTTGGCACAAAACAAATGAGGTAGAACAATTTGGGTACAAAAATACCTTCTAGTGTATTTTGTTCTCTACCATTTGTTTTGTCCCAAAACAGCATTTTGATAAATCAAACGCCTACGTAAAGTTTACAAATTGTAAGTTTATTTTTTTGATAGGGACATTATACGTTTGTGTTCGTGGGTATAAAACCCCACGTTACTGATTTTTGGCTAAAAATATGTTTTAAAATCAGTAGCGCAGGGTTTTATACCCTGCGGCTCAAAATAAAGCCTACTAATTTGTAATGTCGTTGTCTATTATAGTTTTTATAGCTTGATAATGAATAAGTTATGGTATAAATATCTTAAAACCACCCCTAACCCTAGCAAGATGCTAGCCTTGAAAAGGAGGGGGACAAAACTCCCCTCCTTTCTAAGGAGGGGCTGGGGGTGGTTTAAAACATCTAATTATTGCTAAATGCCTGATAATCAAATTATAAAAACTCTATTATGAAACTCTACATCAAAAATATGGTATGTAGCCGTTGCAAAATGGTGGTAAAGTCTGAGTTTGAAAAACTCGGACTTTACCCCGTTTCCATAACGCTAGGCGAGGTACAATTAGACAAAAATAGCAGTGAAATATTAAACAATAAACTTGTTGAGAACCAGCTTATTACAAATTTGCAGTTGCTTGGTTTTCAGTTTATTGAAGATAAAAAAAGTAGGCTAATTGAAAAAATAAAAAACTTAATTACAGATTTGGTTCACGCTAAAAACAACGAAATCAATATAAATTTGTCTAAATACCTCATACAACAACTCACAGCAGATTTTTCGCAAGATTATAATGCTTTGAGTAATCTTTTTTCAGAAATAGAAAATATTACTATTCAGCATTATTTTATCAGCCAAAAAATAGAAAAAGTAAAAGAACTTATTACCTATAACGAACTGACTTTGAGTGAGATAGCTTTTCAATTAAATTATAGTAGTGTGGCTTATTTGAGTAATCAGTTTAAGAAAATTACAGGTTTTACGCCAACACAATTTAAACAAATGAAAAACAATACAAGAATACAACTAGAAGATTTGTAAAATAAAATCTGGAAGTTGCTAAATGTTACACAATATTCCCAAAATTTCGTAACAGATAAATGCCACTATTTCAGAACTTTGCATTGTAGAAACTCATCTACAAATAAATTTTATTAACAATGAAAGATTTGCAGAAATGTATTGATGCCTGCTTTGTATGTGTGGCTGATTGCGAAAAATGTGGTACGGATTGTATCAATGAAGGAAACAAACAGTGTGCTTTATTGTGCCGTGATTGTGCAGACATTTGCGCACTTTGTGCAAGATTATGCGCAAGAAGTTCGCAGTTCTCTGCGGAAATATGCGCTTTGTGCGTGAAATGTTGTGAGGCTTGCGCCAAAGAATGTGAAAAACACGCAGCACATCACGACCATTGCAAAAAATGCGCTGATTCTTGCAAAAAATGTGCTGATGCTTGTAAAATGTAAGTAATTGTTTTTGAGATAGTTAAACATTCAAGGTTTCAAAAACCTTGAATGTTTTAATTACTTGTTAATCAATTACTTAAATAATCAACCTTCAAATTACAAAACAATGACACATACCTATCAAGTAACAGGAATGACCTGCGGGAGTTGTGAGGCAAAAGTAAAATCAGCCTTGCTTTTAGTGGAAAACGTGACAAAAGTAGAAGTTTCAAAAGCTGAAAATACCGCTACAATCACAATGGATAAACACGTCTCCATAAATGATTTTCAGAAGGCACTAGGCGGAGCAGAGGGCAAATATCAAATTTCTGCCATTAGCCACAATGAAGCAATAGAACAATCAAAATCTTGGTTAGAAACCTACAACCCACTTTTATTGGTTTTTGGTTATATAAGTTTGGTGAGTATTTTAGTGCAAATAAATAATCATCATTTTGATATGATGCAACTAATGCGCCATTTTATGGCAGGCTTTTTCTTGACCTTTTCATTTTTTAAGTTGTTGAACATCAAAGGTTTTGCCGAAAGTTACGTAATGTATGATGTTGTGGCAAAAGTAATTCCTGCGTGGGCATACGTGTATGTTTTCGTGGAGTTGGGCTTAGGAATAGCTTTTTTAGTTGATTTTAATCCGTTTGTTACTAATGTGGTGGCACTTGTGGTAATGGTTGTCAGTATTATAGGCGTTTTGCAGGCATTTTTCAATAAGCAAAAAATACAATGTGCGTGTTTAGGAGTTGTTTTTAACTTGCCAATGAGTATGGTAACTATTATTGAAGATGCTTTAATGATTGTAATGAGTGGTTTTATGATTTTTTCAATGAAATAAAATAATTGTGAATTGTGAATTGTGAATGAAACTAATAATGAGAATTTTAACAAAAATATTTCAATTTTTCAAATGGATATTCAAAAAAATATTTACCAAAAAATGTTGCCAATAATATTGGCAACATCTTTGTTTTTGATGCTTTCAACGCCTGTTTTTGCGCAAAAAATTGTTCGTTATGATTTGTATGTCAAAGATACTATTGTCAATTTTTCTGGGAAAAACAAACGTGCTATTGCCGTCAATGGTCAAATTCCTATGCCTACGCTAACCTTTACGGAAGGTGATATTGCGGAAATATACGTCCACAACGAGCTAAATGAGGAAACTTCTTTGCATTGGCACGGTTTGCTACTGCCCAACAAAGAAGATGGCGTGCCAAATCTTACGCAAATGCCCATAAAACCACATACAACCCATAAATATACGTTTCCAATTATCCAAAATGGTACACATTGGTATCATAGCCATAGCGGTTTGCAGGAACAAATAGGAATGTATGGGAATTTTGTAATGCTAAAAAAAGCAAATGACGTAGGTTTCAGGGCTGGTATTGATGATTTGCCTACACTTCCTATTATTTTGAGTGAGTGGACTGATATAAATCCAAATAATATTCACCGTATGCTTCACAATGCAACTGATTGGTTTGCTATCAAAAAAGGCACAACACAAAGTTATGCAGAAGCTATAAAACAAGGATATTTCAAGACAAAAGTCAAAAATGAATGGAAAAGAATGAATGCAATGGACGTAAGTGATATTTATTACGAGAAATTTTTAATCAATGGAAAAAATGAAAGTGTTTTTACGCCACCTTTAAAAAATAATAAAATTGCTCAAAAAGTGCGTTTAAGGGTTTCTAATGGTGGTGCATCTACCTATTTTTGGCTCACTTATGCAGGTGGAAAAATTACCATTGTGGCAAATGATGGCAATGATGTTGTGCCTGTGGAGGTGGACAGGCTACTTATTGCAGTTTCTGAAACGTATGATATTATTTTAGATATTCCTGCTGAAAATATGGCTTATGAGTTTTTGGCAACATCAGAAGACCGCACAAAATCCACTTCCTTATATATTGGTGATGCAAAAGGTGCAAAACAACTCATTTCGCCACTTCCCAAATTACAGTATTTTGAGGGTATGAAAATGATGAACGGAATGATGAAAATGAACGGAAATCTTGATGATATGGGAATGCAAATGTCGCTTAATCAGATGGATATGAACGTAGTAATGTATCCAGAAATCAATCCTGTAAAAAGCCCCCTACCTTCCCAAAAAGGAACAATGCAAATGGAAAATCAGTATAATTCTAATAAACTTTCTGATATTGTAACGCTTAATTATGCAATGCTGAAGTCTCCTACAAAGACAAATTTGCCTAAAATCCCCCTTTTGGGGGTTAGGGAGCTGCGCTTTGAATTGTCTGGGAATATGAACCGTTATGTTTGGAGTTTGGATAATAAAGTAGTGTCTGAAGCGGATAAAATTCTTATCAAAAAAGGTGAAAATGTTAAAATTATCTTGCACAATGGCTCTATGATGCGCCACCCAATGCACCTGCACGGACACGACTTTAGGCTTCTGAACGGTCAGGGAGATTTTGCGCCACTCAAAAATATTGTGGATATTATGCCAATGGAAACAGATACGCTAGAATTTAACGCTAATGCGGAAGGTGATTGGTTTTTTCATTGCCATATTTTGTACCATATGATGGCAGGAATGGGCAGGGTTTTTAGTTATGAAAACCAAGCAAAAAATCCCCTCATTCCTAACCCAAAACTAGCGCAAAGGCGGCTTTTTGCAGACGACAGAAGATTTAGTTTGATGGCTGAAAATGATTTTGCTACTAATGGAAATGATGGAATGTTGATGTTTTCTAATACACGCTGGAGCATAGGCGCAGAATGGCGTTTGGGTTATCACGACTATCACGGTTATGAAACAGAATTCCATATTGGACGTTATTTGGGCAAAATGCAATGGTTGATGCCTTTTATTGGCTTTGACTGGCGTTATAGAAGTCGTGGTATCAATTTTCAAGAAGAAAATATTTTTAACCAAAAAGACACCAAAGATGTAAGGGCGCAATTTAGCGCAGGACTTGAATACACTTTGCCAATGCTTTTGAAATTTCAGGGAGAGGTTTTTTTAGATGGAAATGTGCGTTTCCAGTTGCGTAGAGAAGATATTCCTGTGTCAAAACGACTAAGAATGAGTTTTATGCTTAATTCTGACAAAGAGTTTATGGGCGGATTTCGTTATATTGTTACCAAAAATGCAGGTTTTTCTGTACATTATGATAGTGATATGGGTGTTGGTTTTGGGCTGAATTTGTTTTATTGATGGAAATTTGTTGTTTTTGATATTTTTTGTATTTTTACAAGAAATAAAACCAAAAATATGAAAAAATACGCCTTTATTGTTGTAGGTGGAAGTGGTACACGTATGCAAACAGACATTCCAAAACAGTTTTTATTGTTGGCTGGAAAACCTATTCTAATGTACACTACAACAATTTGAAAAATATTCAGTAACAAATAATTCAAAAATAAATGACACCAGAACAAACAGCTATCAAAACTACTTATTTTAGTATCATTAGTAATACTATTTTGGCACTTTTGAAAGGATTTTTTGGGTATTTTGGCAATTCTTATGCTTTGGTGGCTGATGCCATAGAATCTACAACAGATATTTTTGCTTCTTTTCTTGTTCTTTTTGGTATAAAATATGCCAGCAAACCTGCTGATGACGACCACCCTTATGGTCACGGACGTATAGAACCACTTATTACATTTTTGGTAGTAGGATTTCTTGTTATTTCTGCCACTATTATTGCTTACGAAAGCATACAACACATACAAACACCTCACGAGCTTCCAAAACCTTATACTTTGATTGTTTTAGGAGCTATTATTATTTGGAAAGAAACATCTTTTCGTTTGGTGATGCGCAAAGCAAAACAAACGAATAGTAGTTCTCTGAAAGCAGACGCTTGGCATCATAGAAGTGATGCTATTACGTCTGTTGCGGCATTTGTGGGTATAAGTATTGCTTTGTTTTTTGGTAAAGGTTATGAGGCAGCAGATGACTGGGCAGCACTTTTTGCAGCTTTTTTTATTCTTTATAATAGTTACCTTATTTTTAGACCTGCATTAGGAGAGATTATGGACGAAAATTTTTATGACGACCTCATAAAAGAAATAAGAACTATTGCACAAGGAGTAGAAGGCATATTAGGCACAGAAAAATGTTTTATTCGTAAAGCAGGAATGCAGTATCACGTAGATTTGCACGCCATTGTGGCAGCAGAAATCAGTGTAAAACGAGGTCACGAGCTTGCACACTTACTAAAAGATAAGCTCCGTTTAGATTTACCACAATTAGGACACGTACTTATACACATAGAGCCCTACCACAAGGAATTGTGAGTTGTGAATTGTGAGTTGTGAATTAAAATACATTGTACTTTGTATTTCACCTCACAACTCACAACTTATTTGTTTCTTGTAATTTCTCCTCTTATTTTGCTTAATGCTTCTGGCGTGATGCCTAAGTAAGACGCTATCATTTTTTGTGGCACTCTTTGCACAATATTAGGGTAAGTTTTGATAAAATCTTCATATCTTTCTTTTGCAGTGGCACTCATCAACAGAAGTACCCTTTTTTGAAGAACTGCAGCACGTTTCATTAGTCTTTCTACTTCTGTAGAGGTACTACTTGGTTGTGCTTTGTTGATTTTTTCAAAGGTATCATTGTCCAAAATCTCTACTTCTGTTTCTTCTAACGCATCAATGTACAAATCAGAAGGGATATTGTAGATTTGAGAAACCATATCCGTAATCACCCAATCCTCAGGTGCAAACATAAATATATGCTCTTTGCCTTTTTCGTCAATAGTATAACTTCTTAGTAGTCCTTTACGCACAAAATAAGTTTTAGTGGCTATATCTCCTCTATTTAGAAGTATTTGCCCTTTAATTATAATTTTTACTTTGTTTGGGTTATATTGTGTTGGTTGCATTTTGGGTGATTTTAGCTAAAAAGTCAAAATAATAATATAATATTACTTCAAATGTAAGATTTTTTGAGATTTTTGTGTTAATAAATTGTAAAGTAAATATTTTTTAGTTACTTTTAGGCTGAAGCTTATATATAGTTTTGGTTAGATTTAATTCTAAAATCTATCATTTACATTTAATCCTTCTTACTCCTCTGATTATCCTATGTAATAACTACCAAAAGTGGGCTATATTGCCTAATTCCTATTATATTATAATTTTAATTATAATTACTAAAATTCTTAATTTACTTTAATTTAACTAATTTTTTTGTTTATGAACAACATTCACAACACCTTGCGAACGAGACGAACACCTTTTGGGGGTTCTTTGTTGGCTATTTTGATTACGCTTTTCACGTGGGGAAGCGCAAACGCACAAGTAACAGGTCCTAAAACGCTTCCTGGTGATTATGCTACTTTTGCCGCATTTGTCCTTGACATCAATGCAACTGGTATTGGTGCTGGAGGTACTACACTTACTATTGGTAGTGGTTATACAGAAACTGCTCCTGCTGGTGGTGGCGGTTTTGTTATTACTGCAACAGGTACAATTAATAGCCCTGTGGTCATTCAAAGTACTACTGGTGGTGCGGCTCCAATATTTACTGCTGCAACTGGTGGCACTGGCACTCCTGGTACTGCCATTCAAGATGGTATTTTATCCTTTGAAGGTTCTGATTATTTTACAATAAGAGGAATTAACTTTGTAGAAAATAGTGCCAACATTGCCAATCCTGCTACTATGGAATACGGTATTGGTTTCTTTAAAGCAAGTGCTACTAATGGGGCGAACAATAATCTTGTTACTAATTGTACTATTATACTAAGTAATATCAATAATGCTACTGGTACTACACCCGCACTAGAAGGCTCTCGTGGTATCAATGTGGTTAATTCTACTCGTAGCACCCAAACAACAGTAATTACTGTTACTGCTAGTACTGGTGCTAACTCTAATAATAGATTTTATAATAATACTATTTCTAATTGCAACTATGGTATAGTTTTAAATGGTTTTACAGATGTTACTCCTTTTGCTTTTGCGGATACAAATAATGACATTGGAGGTGCTACTATTGCTACTGCAAATACTATTTCTAATTTTGGTGGTGCAGCTGCTGCGACAAACCCTGCTGCTGGTATAAGAGCTATCAACCAATATGGAGTTAATATTTCTTTTAATACTATCAATAATAATACTGGTACAAATACCAACCACGTAAGTACACTACGTGGTATTATTACTTCTGGTGGTACTTCTGCAAGTGCTAACATCAATAATAATACAATTACTTTGGCAAGTGGAGCAACAACTTCAGCTCTTACAGCTATAGATAATGCTACTGGTTCTACGGCAGCCTCAAATACTATTAATATCAATAATAATGTGATAAGATTTTCTTATACGACAGCTACTTCTGGGATTTTTACTGCAATTAGTAATTCTTCAACTGCCGCTGCCGTAAATATCACTTCTAATAACATTCAACAAGTGGCTGCTACCAATTATCCTTCTACAGGTACTGTTGTGGTAATTGTGGGTGGTTCACCAGGTGGAATATTAAATATAAATAATAATACTATTTCTAATTTTAATATGACTGGGGCATCAGGTATATTGAGGTGTATAACAGCCTCAACTCCTACGGGTTTATATACTTGTACAGGCAATACTATCACTAACTTGAGTTATAGTAATGTCGGTTCTACAGGTAGTATAACGGGTATCTACAACTTAACTTCTGCAACCTTAGAAAACTGGAATAACAATATTATCAGTAATTTTTCCACTCCTAGTACAGGTACTTTAAATGGCATTCAGAATAATACAGTTACAGGTACTTTCCAATGTAAAAACAATCAGATTTTTAATTTTTCTACAACGGCTGGTGGTGCTGGTGGTTTTACAGCTAATGGTATTACTTGGTCTAATGCCAATGTTGAAATCAGTGGCAATGTTATATATGCCATCAATAGTACAGGAACAACTGGTGGTACTGCTGGAACAATAAATGGTATTGCAAGTAGTGCTAGTGGTACTGTTACCATCTCTACTAACAAGATATATAATTTATCTTCTGCAAGTACAGGTGTTACTGTCAATGGTATCACCCTAACATCTGGTACAACTTTCAACATCAATAATAATATTATTGGGGATTTGCGTACCCCTGCTGCTACTGGTTTGAATAGCATTATTGGTATCAATGCTTCTGCTACTGCTACTTATGGTATTTATTTTAATACTATCTTTTTGAATGCGAGTAGTTCATCTGTTACTACTTTTGGTAGTTCTTGTGTTAGCTTTTCAAGTACTGCTACAGCACTTGATTTAAGAAATAACATTTTGGTCAATCTTTCTACTCCTGCACAAGAAGGTACAAATGTTGCCACAAATGGTATTTCTGCAGTACTTAGAAGGTCTACTGGAACAGCCGCAACAGTACCCACCAATTATGCTACTACTTCTAATAATAACATATTTTGGTCTAATCCTACTGCAGGTACAAACAACCATTTGACCTATGTAGAAGGTACTGCAACAGTTACTAATCCTATGAATACCTACGCTTTGATGAAAGCATTTATGGTAAACAGAGACCAAGTATCTAATGGTGAAAATCCTCCATTCTTAAATACAGCCATACCTGCAAATGCAGATTATCTACACCTAAACCCTGCAATAGCTACTTTTGCAGAGGGTAATGGTACGGCTATTGCAGGTATTACTCTAGATTTTGATGGCAATACTCGTAATGCTACTACTCCAGATATTGGTGCTGATGAGTATAATGGTATTGGTATTGATTTAAGCCCTCCTGCTATTGTCTATACACCTCTTGCTAATAATTGTAGTGCGGGTAGTCGTACACTTACTACAACTATTACAGACGTTGGTGGTGTGCCTACAGCAGGTGCTGGTTTGCCTGTATTATATTGGAGAATAAATGCTGGTGCTTACACTGCGGCTACTGCTACTTTCGTATCTGGTAATACCTATACATTTACTTTTGGGGTGGGTTCTATTGCTGGTGATGTAGTTTCTTACTATATTGTGGCACAAGATAACTTAGCTAATGTAGGTTCTTCTCCTTCTGGTGCTGCTGGTTTTACTACTAGCCCACCTGCAGCTAGTACTGCACCTGCTACACCTAATAGCTATATCAACTCTGCTACGCTTACTGGTACTTATACCATTGGAGCAACTGGAAATTACCCAACACTTACAGCTGCAGTAGCTGCTTATAATACGGCTTGTCTTGGTGGTGCTGTAGTATTTTCTTTGATAGATGCTACTTATCCATCAGAAACTTTCCCTATTACTATCAATAATAATACGTTTGCTAGTGCTACAAATACTTTGACTATTAAACCTGCTACAGGGGTTAGTCCAACTATTACGGGTAGCTCTGCAACTGCAATGATTATTATCAATGGTGCTAGTTTTATTACTATCAATGGTAGTAATGGCGCAGTAGTGAATAGTCTTTGTCCTGCAACAGTAGCATCAAGAGATTTAACTATTCAAAATACTAATACCTCTACTACTTCTGCGGTGCTTTCTATACAAAGTGTTGGTGCACTTAGTGCCAATAACAACGAAATATCTAATGTAAACGTAATAGGCAATACTAATATTACTACATCAATAGGTATAAATATCAGTGGTACAGCTATTGGGAATGGAACTGGTTCTAATGGTAATAACAACAATAGAATCATCAACAATAGAATCACAAAAGTAACAACAGGCATAGGTGCTGTTGGTGCATCTGTCACAGTAAGAACATCTGGTGGTGTTATTCAACAAAACATAATGGATGGTACCATTGCTGCTACTGACAACATAGGCAGAACTGGTATTATTGTATTATTTTCTGATGGATATAGTATTAGAGGAAATATTGTGAAAAACATCAATAATGCAGTATCAGGAGATAACATGGGTATTATTGTAGGAATTAATAGTATTAGTACTGGGCTTACACTAGTGGGAGAAGCTATCAATACAACTATCTCTAATAATATTATTGATAATATTGTAAATACTAACACTTTTTCAGCTACAGGTATCACTGTGGGGGTTGCAAACTCTGGTACTACAACTATTACTAATAATATGATTAGTAATGTTTACTGTAATGGTACTGCTGGGGATTTTGGGGTTGGAATTTTTATTGGTGGGGGGACATCTACATTTAATGTATTGCATAACTCTGTAACAATGAATGCCGCTACTGCTCTTACAGGAGGTGCATATCCTAACGTAGCTTTTGCTATTTCTACTGCTACTACTGCCAATGTAAGAAATAATATCTTTGTAGCCAATGGTCCTGGAAATGGTGCTACTGCCAACAATACGGCTTTTGGACTTAACTATGCACTACCTGCAACAGGTGTTATAAGTAATAATAACTTACTTTTTGCAAGCGGAGTTGGTTCAAATATTGCCTTAACAACAGTAATACTTAATACGGGTGTAGTTCATAACACACTAACTAACTGGCAAACAAATGCTACATTAGATGCAGTATCTCAAAGTTTTGCGCCTGTGTTTGTGTCTGCAACAGATTTACACTTAGATGGAGCTAATGCAACTAATACGCCTTTGCTTACGGGAGGTAGTGTTACTACAGTTATAACAGATATTGATTGTCAGCCAAGAAGTGCAACAACACCATCTATAGGTGCTGATGAAATTGTGCCTGCTTGTCCTACAATCACATTTACTAATACGGTTATAATCTCTCCTAACGCTATTGTAGGAACTGCTTATAGCTTAAATGGTGGTGCTACGGCTAGCTCTGGAACACTTAGTTATACGGTTGCTCCTGCTCTACCTGCTGGTTTATCTATTAGTGCTACTACTGGTGCAATCACTGGTACGGCTACGGCTACGGCTGCATCTGCTACTTATGTAGTAACTGCTCAAACTTCTGTAAGTTGTACAAATACACAATCTTATACGTTTGCGGTGGTTTGTCCTACTATTACGTTTGGGGTTACAAGTGCGCCTGCTGGTACAGTTGGAACTGCTTATAGTTTAAATGCTGCTGCATCTTCTGCCGTTTCTTATTCTGTTGCACCTGCTTTACCTGCTGGTCTTACGCTTAATACTGCAACTGGTTTGATAAGTGGAACACCTACTGCTGCTACGGCATCTGCTACTTATACTGTTACTGCAGTGCAAACTGTTGTCGCTTGTAATGCAACTCAAAACTATACTTTCGCTATCAATGCTGCGGGTTGTCCTACAATCACCTTTACTAATACAGTTGTAATCTCTCCTAATGCTATTGTAGGAACGGCTTATAGCTTAAATGGTGGTGCTACTGCTAGTTCTGGAACACTTGCTTATGCAGTTTCACCTGCTTTACCTGCTGGTTTGGGTATCAATGCTACTACTGGTGCAATCACAGGTACGCCTACGGCTACGGCTGCATCTGCTACTTATGTAGTAACTGCTCAAACTTCTGTAAGTTGTACTGCTACGCAATCTTATACGTTTGCGGTGGTTTGTCCTACT